>JAEEHM010000102.1 GCA_016280895.1 Bacillota bacterium | reverse complement strand
TGAAGGGGATGTGCAATGGAAGCAAAACTAGGGATGAATCTACGGTAGTAGTTGGCGAGACCAAGGAAAGATTGTAATTCTTTTACATTATTTGGTATTGGCCATTCTAAGATTGAAGAAACTTTTTTGGGATCCATGAGTGTAATAAACCTATTTATATATCTCTACAATACGGTCGCGGTGATATATAAATAGTAATGTAAATGTAAATAAATAAAAATTTAAATTTCAAAATTTTGAATTGCTAATTTTAAATTTAAATAATAATTTATAACTAAAATAATATTTAAATTTATTTCTTTATTAATATTAATATTTAATAATTTAATTATAAAAGACATATAAATATACAGGTTTTATCCTATTACTAAGATGTTATAATAACAACTGAAGTTCTAATTATAACATAAAATTATTATTTAAATAATAATAAAAAATTTAAATATCTATATATTAAAATATATTGATTGAATATATTGTAATATATGGAAAATTTAAATTAAAAATTTTTATAATTAAATTTATAAAAATTAATATATAAAAAATAAAATATAAAAATATAAATAAAAATATAATATTGATATTTACAATAAAATGTAAAATTAAAAATATATAATTGATATAAATAATAAAATATAAAAATATAAAATAGAAATATAATATTGATATTAATAATAAAATATAAAAATAAAAATATATAATTGATATAAATAATAAAATATAAAAATAAAAATATAATATAAAAATATATTGAAATATTATATTGCATTAATTTTAAATAAATATATCAAAAAGAATATATTTATTTTATATTTTATAAATAAGGAAAATAGTGTCATTTTCCTTACACTGCCCCATTTAAAAAAATCGATTATATCGAGTTTTATATAAAATCAGGATGATTTGTATTAAAATCTTTGATTAGTTGATCAAATGTATTATCATTATCAATAATGTAACAATCAATCCATGATTCAGAATTATCATCGAAAAGGACTAAGTATTCTGCAAAATTGGAAGATTCATTAAACTTGCAATTTTTAATCTTAACCGCGGTTTTATTGTTAAAAAATGGTTTATAATACTTGGGATCTCTCGCAATAAAAGGCTCGAGTTCGCAACAATGGAACCATGGGTGCTTCTCTGGGAAGGGAGAGTTTGAAATATCGAGCTTATAATTGAAAAATTTATCAGACTCAAGAATTTTAAATGGTCCGTACTTCCTTGGGCAAAGCTTTTTATTGGGAGTAATAAATTCCGACGGTTTCTTGATCCATACCAAATCATTTGGTTTAAATCTGAATGATGTCCTACGACCCGAATCATAGTGTTTTTTATATAGTTCTTGAGAAGCTAGTAAGGTATGATACAAATAATCAATATTATCGGCATAATCCGTTAAATGATCAATAGTGTCAACGGAATTATTAGGATGGAGCATACTGGGTAGGAAACCATTGAAAGAGAGGAATGGTGGTTGTCCGGTTGAAACATGAGAAGTATTATTATAAACAAATTCAGCCATACAGAGCCATTCAGTCCAATCCCTTTTGCCAAAATATCTAATGAAACATCTAAGGTACTGTTCAATATGCTGATTAAGACGTTCAGCTTGACCAACAGTTTGATGGTGACCTGTAGTTGCGGTTTTATGATCGATACCGACTATTGACATAATTTCAGACCATAATGTAGAAGTAAATTGAGAGCCACGATCCGTAATGATTTCTCTTGGGAAACCATGAATACAGAAAACTGATTCCATAAGACCTTGAATTGCCGAGTCCGCAGTAGGAGTGCCGATTAAAAGAACAAAGTGAGTCATTTTTGTTAATCTATCACATACGACCATGATTGAGCAATTGTTCCTAAATTTAGAGCTATAAAGATCGGTAAGGAAATCGATTTCGATGGATTGCCAAGGACATTTCTTAATTGGGATTGGAGTCAATAAAGTATTCTTGGGTTTAGTAGAATGCTTCATTTGCTGACAGACAGGACAAGATCTAACATAATTTCGAACATCCTTATACCATAGTCTCCAATAAAAATTTCTACTAACTAATTCAAGAGTTCTGTTGATACCCATATGACCTGCTAGAGGAATATCATGGTATCTATAAAGAACGTCAGGGATACAAGACTTTGGAACAATGATAAGATTGTTAAAAAATAAATAATTATTTTCGAATTTGCACTTGGAAATATCGATTTTCCCAAGTAGTTTAGTGTTGAAAGGTTCATTATTAAGAGCTTTTATAAGCTCCATACACCAATCGTCTTTTAGAATTTCTGATTTAATACGAAGAAGAAGCGGATCCTGAATAGAACAGTAGCATATGAAACATTTAGGGTCAATAATAAGTTCCTCTTTTTGTTCAATGGAGGAGTCGAAGTCAGGTCTTCGAGAAAGTTTATCAGCTTTACCATTGTCTTCACCAGAAACATGATGAATATGAAAATCATAGTGGGCCAAGATATCTTGCCAACGTTTCTCGCGTTGAGACAATAATTTAGGTTTCGCGCTAAAAAGGAGATTTCGATGGTCAGTGTAAATATCAATAGGGTGTAACGCACCAAGTAGCAGATATTCCCATTCCTGCAGACCACAAACCATAGCTAAGAGTTCTTTATCAGTGACGCTATAGTTTCTTTCTCTATTATTTAAAGATCTAGAATAATAACCGATAGGCCTATAGTTATTACCAACTTTTTGAGATAAGACGCAACCGATAGCAAATTTAGAAGCATCGGTCTCCAATTTGTATGGTTTGTTAGGGTCGGGCTGGATTAGAACCTCGGAACTACAGAGTTTCTCTTTAAGAGTTAAAAATGCATTATTACAGTCTTCAGTCCAAACGAACTTCGAATTTTTTCTTGTAAGGTGATGAAGCGGTTTAGCAATACTAGCAAAATCCTTCACGAATCTCCTGTAATAATTGCAAAATCCAACAAAAGATTGTACCTCTTTAACTGTAGTAGGGGTAGGCCAATCTTTGAGAGCAGCTATCTTTTTTGGATCCGTCTTGACTCCACTTCCTGATATAACATGTCCTAAAAATTCTACTTCCGGACGATGAAATTCGCATTTGGAAGCTTTAGCGGCAAGATGGTTTTCTTGTAGAACAGAAAGAACTCGACGAACGTGAGTAATATGTTCTTCCTTAGTTCTCGAGTAGATAAGAATGTCGTCCAGGTACACTGCTACAAATTTGTCTAGGAAGGGTTTCATTATATAGTTAATAAATCTTTGAAATACTGCTGGGGCGTTCTTTAACCCAAAAGGCATGACTAAATATTCGTACTGACCTTTAGGAGTACGAAAAGAAGTTTTCCAAACATCTTCATCCCGAATTCTAATAAGATTATAAGCGGAACGGAGATCAAGTTTTGTGAAGATTGTGCTTCCTTTAATTTGGTCAAAGAAAGTCAGATATAAAGGTAAAGGGAAAGGATCTCTGACGGTAACTTCATTAATTGGACGAAAATCGATGCATGGTCTATTAGAGCCATCCTTCTTACTTTGAAATAACATAGAACAAGCAAAGGGAGATTTACTTTCTCTAATAAAACCTTTCTTTTCCATATCTTGAACATAATCGTCAGCTTCTTTTTTGAATCTAGGATTAACAGGATAGTTTTTACATTTCTTTATTATTGCACCTTCTTTGAAGACAATTTCACAATCCAAACCAGGACGATGAGGGGGAAGAGTATCAGCTGTAATCTTTTTAAAAACATTAATAAAAGAATGATATTCTTTAGGGAGAAATGCTTTAATCTCGCTTTCTTCTAAATCATCATCCTCTTCGTCATCGAACATATTAGCAGAAGTAATATCTTTGTTATTGACAAAACAGTAACAAACTTGGGGATTTCGAACCAAATCATTGGTTGTTACATCTTTTCGTGCATCATCTAACACGATATTTGTTTTAGAACCAAAAGTTGATTTACTTGATACAATTTTATTTTTTAATTTGTGTGGATTATGATTTTGGTCATGGAGATTAAGATTGGCAAGTTTAGCAGTTGATGATAAATTTGTATGATTTATATCAGGAACTCTGTCAGAATCATTAATACAGGGAACTAATACGTTGTTCTTGTTATATTTAAATGTTATGCCCATTTGATTAATAATATTAATCCCAAGAATTACACATTTAGGAATAGTCTCGGAAACATAAAAGGAAGAATTGATATCGAAAGCATTCCAAGAGCCACGAATAATATCAAAAATAGGCACCAAAATTAAATGAGGTGTAGTCGATTTTCCAGAATTTTCAATTTCATTCATTCTGATGATCGAATAATTATCTGTAACAAGATCCCATCCTAATTCTTTGACAAGAGCACCTTGAATGAAATTGCTTGTTGCTGCAGGGTCGAAGATAACTGGAGCAACGATTTTATTTCCCTTCGAAGTTGTAAATCCACCTTCAGAAACTATGAAGTTGAAGGGAATATTAAAATCTGAAGGTGAAAAAGATGAGCCATTAAATTTATTGTGAGGAAGCATATTTGGCTCAAAATATGCGCTCAAAATTAGTTTTTTGTTGGTTCCTTTTTGGAGGATTCATCGTTTGGCTTTTGAGCATGGTTGGACCACTTTCTAGAATCAAGACCTCTGCTTTTATCTAGCCTCTTTTTATCCTCTCTTTCTCTTTTGATTCTTAAAATACAATCATAAAGATCCTGTATATTAGAATTCTCATCGAGCTTTTGTAATTCATCACCGATTTCTTTAGGTACTTGACTAACCATAACACTCTGGACTATAGAGAAGGGAGTACCTATATTGAAACTTAAATAGTATTTAAAGTTAGCTAAGTAGTCATATTCTTTACCCCATACAAATTTTAAGTTCATCCAACGGTTAGTATACTCTTGAATTGACAATTTCGTAACGAAAGTTTCTTCGAACAGGTCTAAAACCATTTCAGGATTTCGAGCATTGCCTTCATTGTCCACCTTGTTGAAATTATACCAGTTATACTCAGGTCCCATGTGAGTAGACAAGAAGAAATTCTTCTGTTCATTATCATAATTACTAGTTTCAAAGAGTTTCCTAACAGTTTCAACGAATTGAGGAGCATCGACCCTATTTCCACTATAAGGAGGAATATTATGGAAGACGGGATACGACGTTCCTGTAGTGACATCCATGGTTTCATCAAAAGTAAAATCATTATTTTTGATATTAATCTTCTTTGAGAGTTCGCTAATAGCTTGAACTAATGCATTGGTGTTGTTATTTTTCTCGAATACCTCATTCTTGTGAAGTAAGAATTCTATAGCTTGTTGTTGATGGTTTATTAATTCGACATAACGATTTATTTTATTTTCAGATTCAGCTATAGTTTGTTGTTGTTGTTCAGTTATATTTCTAAATTGGTTCACCGTTGTTTCCAAAGAACTGACCTTAAGATTCAAATTTGTAATTGTATTCTTTAGTTCATTGGAATTAATGCTAGTTAAATCCTGAACCTTTCCCATTAAGGATAAAATTTGGTTTTCCAGCGAGCTTCTTTGCTCTCTCAAAGAATCTGATAACCAATTACACCTAGTCTTAAGATCTTCAATTGTAGCCTTCATTTCACTTTCACGTTGTTGCAATTTAATGAATTCTTCCTGCGTGAGGATTACTTTACTTTTTGTTGCATCAATCTTGGCTTCAATTTCGTTTTCTTTAGTATGAATTTTCCTAAATTCCTCTTGAGTTATATTCATTTCGTTTTTTGTGGTAGTAATATCGGCTTTGACTTCACTGAGAGAATCCGCTAACACTTGTTGGTTACTTCTAAGAAGAGCATTCTGTTCTTGTAAGGGATTAAGTGCACTTGGTGTTAATAGATTACTCTTCCTTTTCCATGATTCAATTATATTCATAAAATTTCTACGGAAGTCGGTGACAGGAGAGTTCAATTCAAGGAGAGGAGTTGTTATCCCAAACTCGTTAGAACTATCTGTAGGAATTTCTATCTTGGATAGTTTGGGTGGAATAGTAGCAGAGGGAGGTGTGATAAGTTTGGCCTGATCCTTATCACGCTTACCAGAAGTCTTGGTTAAATCCGACATATTATAAAAAATTTTTTAAAAATTTGAATTTTCTTAATAAACACGAACCTTAATACGAAAATAACAATTATTCTTATATAAATATTAATCACAGATATTATTTATAATATTTATCTTCGTTAAATTTGACTTTTAACACAAAGTGATTTCAAGATGAGAAAATTAATTTAAATTGATCAAAATTTAATTTAAAAATTTAAAATTGAAATTTTGGAATTAAAATTAAAATTTAATAAAAATTTATAAAATTTCTATTATATTGCTCTTTCTATGATTTATATGATTTCTTGTTTTTAAACATTCATTACATAAATGACATTTACAATCAAAACAATAACAAATATAACTTTTATTTACATGTGTTTGACATTTATCTTTTATTACTTCTATTTTTTTATTTTTTAATTCATCTATCTTTTTTAGATATTCTTTTATTTCCATCAGACAAACTTTATCTTCTTTTATACATCTAAATT
>JAEEHM010000101.1 GCA_016280895.1 Bacillota bacterium | reverse complement strand
TTAACGAGCAATGGATATTACTATTTTGATGTAAAAATGAATACTAATAGTTTATCTAGCTTAGTTTTGAATATTACACCATATATTAGTTCTGACATAGATTTGTTTGATTGTAGTGTATCATCAAATCATGATATACACATAATCAATACTAGCGTAGAAGGCGATTATTTTCAAAAAAAGGTGTTAAAACAAAAAGGAAAGTTTATAATATCGTTTACCTACACTGATCCTGATCCTGATCCAAACAATATTAGCTCATCAGATGTAGTTGTTGTAGTAACTAAAGTAACATATAATGCGAACACAAATACATATAGTTTCACAAAAGTTTATAGTGTTGATTTTTGCGAAGCAGATTTGCTGTTTACTAGTTATATTATTACAGATTCACTAGATTTAGATGCAGGCACTTATTATATTGGATATTTTAATAATACAGATTGTGCCAATATAAAAGTTGATTTTGGACGCCAAATTACTCAATATGGTAGTTACAACCTAATATCAGACCCTAACTCATTTGAAGAATATGGAAGTGAAGTAAGATTTAATAATGGTTCATACTTAGGAAGCACTTTAACTGTTGGATTTACAAGATTCATTTATCTTAATTATGATTATATCTTACCATCATATTCAAGATTAGATTATTATTTCTATTCATCAAATGATAGTATTGCATCAATTTCAGAATACGGCACATTACTTGGTAAAAGTGCTGGAACTGTTAAAATAATGGCAGTATATAAGTCTGATCCATCTATTACATTTGTGAAACAATTTACAATACTTGCTGATAATAGGGTCAATAATTTAATAATTTATGATACTGATAGCATCACATATACAAGTAATGGACAACTATATCAAATAGAATTAGATGATTATAATTCATATTTCCCACAAATATCACTATATAACTGGTCACTTATAAGCTCAAGTAATAATTATAGCTATAGTATTAGTGAATGGGGAACATTTAGTTTATATGGAGCAGATATAATTGTGATTGATGGTACATCACAGTTAAATTCTAAATTGAAGATAAGAATAACATTGACAATTATGTAAATGATTTATAACATTTAGATAATTTTATTTATTAGGATTGATTAAATGATAATCAATCCTTTTTATTTGACATTTACAGCAATAAAGTCGTTGAAAATATCTTGTTTTAGTGATATAATTATCGCGTAATAATATATATAGGAGGAGTAATATGTTAGTATTATTTACAGATACAGATTGTGATGTTTCACCAAAGCTAGCGGAGGAATTAGGTTATAAGTTGATTTCAATGCCTTATGAAATCCAAGGAAAATCAACAAGACCATTTGTGGATTATGAAGAATTTGAACCACATCCGTTTTATGAACAATTAAGAAAAGGCATACTTCCTAATACATATGCACTAAATCCTTTTAATTATCGTGAATATTTTGAACCTATTTTTAAAAATGGTGATGATATTCTATATGTTCATTTCTCTAGTGCTATGAGTGGAACATTTAACGCAATGCGTATTGCGCTTGATGAATTAAAAGAAGAATATCCTAATAGATCTTTTTATGAAATTGATACAAGAGGTATTACTATTCTTTCTTTGAATATTGTGTATGAAGTATCAAGATTATATAAAGAAGGAAAAACAGTTGAAGAAATATTAAATTGGGCTAAAGAAGAAGTTGATCATTTCACAGTATATTTCTTCGCGGAAGATTTGAATTTCTTTAAGCATTCTGGTCGTGTAAGTGGCCTTGCTGCTTTCTTTGGTACTTTAATTGGTATTAGACCTATTATGTTTATGGATGCTGATGGTAAGATGAAAACATGTGGTAAAGAACATGGTAGAAAGAATGCTTGCAGACATTTAGTTAATAAAATGAAAGAGTTGGGTGATAATGTGAAAGATTATCATATCATCATTGGTAATACAGATTTCAAAGACGGCGTTGATGCTTTAGTTGAAATCTTAAAACAAGAATTTGGTGATGATATCAAATATGATATTGTAGATATTAATCCAACAATTGGTTCACATTGTGGCCCTAATGCAATGGGACTATGTTTCCATTCAACAAGGCGTTAAGATATGATAGAAATTAGAGAAGTAAATAATAAAAAGGAAATAAGAAGATTTTTAAAATTTACAGAAAAACATTATAAAGATAATCCATATTATGTACCTGAGCTATATATGGATAATAAAAAGATGTTTAAAAAGAATTATATGTATTTTGACCAAGCAGAAACTGTTTTTTATAATGCGTATAAAGATGGTGAAATGGTTGGTAGAATTCAAGGTATAATTCAACGTGTTGCTAATGAAAAGAATAATCAAAAAAGAGTAAGATTCACAAGATTTGAAGTAATCGATGATCAAGAGGTTGCTGATAAATTGTTTGATAGTGTTGCTAAATGGGGTAAAGATAAGGGCATGAATGAAATGGTAGGCCCTTTAGGCTTCAGTGATTTAGATAGAGAAGGCTTATTAATTGAAGGATTCGACCAAATTGCAACATTTGAAGAAGCTTATTCATACGATTATTATCCTAAACTTCTAGATAATTATGGTTTTGAAAAAGAAGTTGATTGGGTTGAAAGAAAGTTATTCCCACCTAAAGAAGTTGACCCTAGATTTGCAAGATTTCAAGAAGTAATAATGAAGCGTTATAAGCTTCATTATGGAAGTGCTAAAAACACAAAAGAATTCGTGAAGAAATATGGCGATAAGATATTTGAAATCATTGATGAGACATATAAAGATATCTATGGTACAGTTCCTTTTACTAAGGGAATGAAAGATTTAATGATATCTAATTTTAAATTAATCATTGATATGCGATTTGTGTCTGTTATATGCGATGAAAATGAAAGAATAGTATGCTTTGCGATATCTTTCCCATCAATTGGTGAGGCTGTACAAAAATCTAAAGGTCATTTA
>JAEEHM010000013.1 GCA_016280895.1 Bacillota bacterium | reverse complement strand
TAGGTGTTATATGAAAAAAACTATTATTATATCGACCTTTCTCTTATTAATAATTTGTTTATTAACCTCATGTATAAACAGAAAAACAAACCATTTTTATGCAGGTTCCTTCTCTGGAACATCAGAAGAAACTGGTTTTGAGTATTTTTTAGATGTTGTTGAAATAGATAAAGAAACATTTGATAAAGAATGGCCAATTAATGTTGTACAAGACAAATATTATAAAAAAGGGAAATATTTTAGACTTAACCTATATTATCGTGATGAAAATGAAGTGGTGGTTATACTACCTTTTGATGGATTGATTGAAACTTCATATAAAACAAAATCTGTTCCTTTTAATTATGATGATAAAAATGGAAACGGATTAAAACCAGGTACAAATGCTGAAGCAAAAATGTATGGAGGATATGATATCGTTTATAATAGGGTTTATTGTTATGTAGGAAGATTTTCAAATGAATAATTTAATTATTTTAATGAATCTATCTGGAATTAGAAACAAAGGAAGAATAGTATTAGATAAAATTAAAATATATTATAGAAAATAATAAAGGAGAAAAATATGGCAGAAAAAGTAAGAATTCAAGATGATCTTTATAGATTCGTTAATGGTGAATGGATTGATAAGGCAGTCATTCCAGATGATAAACCTTCAGTTGGTGGATTTGTAGATTTAGATCAAGATGTAGAAAAGTTATTAATGTCTGATTTTGATGCATTTAGAGAAGGAAAGAAAACAACAGACATTGAAGAGTTTAAAGAAGCAATTAAACTCTATAACAAAATAGTAGATGTAAAAAGAAGAAATGAAGAAGGTATTAAACCAACTCTTCCAATTCTAGAAAGAATTAAATCTATTAAAACAGTAGATGACTTAAATAAGAATTTATTATTTTTTGTATTAAATGGTATTCCTCTACCATTTGAATGCGGAGTAACTGAAGATATGGCTGATGCGACTAAACATGCGTTTGTAATGCTTGGTCCATCTATTATACTTCCAGATACAACATACTACAAAGATAATAACCCACAAGGTCAAGCTCTTCTTGGAATGTATGCTGATATGGTAAAAAAACTATTAGCTTATACACCATTAAATGAAAGTGAACAAGCAAAAGTAGTAGAAGATATGCTTAAATTTGATAGCCTTGTAGCTCAAGAAGTTAAGAGTCAAGTTGAATGGGCTGATTATACAAATAATCATAACCCAATGAACATTGATGAAGTATCTTCTTATTTAAACCCAATTGATATTAAAGCTGTATTAAGTGATGTTTATCAAGATAAAGCTCCTAATACTATTGTGGTATATGATCCTAAAGCTATTAAAAACTTTAATCACTATTTTAATGAAGATAATTTAGAAATGTATGTTAACTGGGCTTACGCTAAAGCTTTAGTTAATAACTCATCACAATTATCTGAGGAAATTGCTTTCCTCGGTGGAACATATAGAAGAGCTTTAATGGGACTTCAAACTGATCCAGTAGTTGAAAAACAAGCTTATAGAATGGTTTCAAGCGTATTCTCTGAACCAATTGGTGTTTATTATGGAAGAACTTATTTTGGTGAAGAAGCTAAAAAAGATGTAGTAAATATGGTTCATAAAATCATTGAAACATATAAAGTTAGAGTTAGAAATAATAAGTTCCTACAAGAAAAAACAAAGGATAAAGCCATCCTAAAATTATCAACTATTGAAGTTAAAATGGGATACCCAGATTTCATTCATGATTACTATAAAAATTACAAAGTAAACAATGAAGATTCATACTTTGAAAGCTTATGTAAAATCAGAAATGAAATGATTAAACATAGTATGGAAGAATTAAATAAACCAGTAGATAGAACTGAATGGGCAATGCCTGGACATATGGTAAATGCTGCATATAATCCAAGCGCAAATGATATCACATTCCCGGCTGCAATTCTTCAAAAACCATTCTATTCAATTAATCAATCAGCAAGTCAAAATTTGGGAGGAATTGGCGCTGTAATCGGTCATGAAATCTCTCATGCATTTGATAATAATGGTGCTAAATTTGATGAAAATGGTAACCTTAATAACTGGTGGACTGATTCAGATTTTGCTGAATTTAAAAAGCTTACTCAAGCTATGATTGAACAGTTTGACGGCATTGAAATTTATGGTGGTAAAGTTAACGGTGAACTCGTTGTTTCAGAAAACATCGCAGACAATGGTGGTGTTGCTGTAACTCTTGAAATAATGAAGAATCTTGAGGGCGCAAACTATCAAGAATACTTTATGAACTGGGCAAGAGTTTGGTGCAGAAAAGCAAGAGAACAATACGCTCAATTATTACTTGCAAGAGACGTTCATTCACCAGCTGAATTAAGAGCTAACATTCAACCAAGAAACTTCAAAGAATGGTATGAAGCATTTGATGTAAAAGAAACTGATCAAATGTTCATCCCTGAGAATAAGAGAATTATAATTTGGTAATATAAGATAATGCGAGATTTAAATTTCTCGCATTATTTTTTTGTTTATAATGTGATATACTTAAACGAGGAGAATTGATGAGAAATGATGAAAACGCAAACTGTTAGTATATTTAAGAAACCATGGTTTTATATTGTTTCTGCGCTATTGCTTTTTACAATAACGATATTATGTATCTATGTTATTCCTCATAAATTATCTAGTATTGTTCCAACAAAAGATATTGAATATGTTGTTGCCTATCCAGGACCAGGAGAAGAAAAAAGAATCGTTGGTGATAATATTGATAAATTTGTTGAATTGATTAACAAATCTAAAATTAATCATTTTCCTAGTTTTATAGGAATGAAGTGGGTAACTTTTGAATATGCAGAAGTCCATTATAAAAACGGAAAAGTTATTTCTTTTGGACCACACACATATTGTGTTGGTAATGTTTATCATTCGCTTTATGAAAACACATTTGACTTTGATCAAATAAATAAACTAATAAATGGATAATTTTAAGGCATAAGAAACAAAAACTTATGCCTTTTAAATTGTAAACAATTTATATTCTATTGAAATACACTTATAAAAGATATAAAATAATAGATGGTCGTAAAATAAAAAAACTAAAATATGGAGGATATATTTAATGTCTAAAAAAGTTTTTGCGTCAATGGATGGTAACCAAGCTGCTGCACATTGTGCCTATGCTTTCACAGAAGTTGCTGGTATTTACCCTATTACCCCATCTTCTCCAATGC
>JAEEHM010000100.1 GCA_016280895.1 Bacillota bacterium | reverse complement strand
TTTGAGCTTGACTAGCACCATGTGCAATTTCAGCAACATATACATGACCATAACTCATAGCGATAGCAGCTAAGTCTTTCTTCTTTCCAGTCTTTCCTGAAGCTGCAAATTTTGCAATAGCAGCTGTTGGACTAGATTTAGAAGCTTGTCCACCTGTATTAGAATATACTTCAGTGTCGATTACTAAGATATTAACATCTTCTTGGTTAGCAATTACATGGTCAAGTCCACCATAACCGATATCGTATGCCCATCCGTCACCACCAATGATCCATTGTGAACGTTTAGTAATATATTCTTTTAAGTCAACTAATTCTTTTGCAGCAACACTTGAATCTTTTTCTACAAGTGGAATAATTTCTTTTGCAACTTTCTTAGTTACTTCGCCGCTCTTTCTGTTTTCTAACCATTCTTTAGCAAGTTCAACAACTTTAGCGTTCTTGTTTTCTTCAATTAATGCTTCCATTGCCATACCAACACGGTTACGAAGTGTTTCAGTAGCCATTCTCATACCATAACCAAATTCAGCATTGTCTTCAAATAATGAGTTAGCCCAAGCTGGTCCATGTCCATCTTTATCAGTTGTATATGGACTTGATGGATAAGAACCACCATAAATTGAAGAACATCCAGTTGCATTAGCAACGATCATTCTATCACCAAATAATTGAGTGATTAATTTAATATATGGAGTTTCACCGCATCCACCACAAGCACCACTGAATTCAAATAATGGTTGTGCGAATTGTGAGTTTTTAGCATTAGCAAATTTATCAACTAAATCAGTCTTATAAGTAACATTGTTGAAGAAATATTCGCTATCATAGAATGTGCCTTGTTTCTTAACTTCGTCAGGGTTAACCATAGTAAGAGCTTTAACACCCTTCTTACCTGGACATTCGTTAACGCAGACACCGCAACCTGTACAGTCAACACCAGCAATAGCGATTGTGAATTTTAATCCTTCTAAGCCTTTACCAACTGCTGGTAAATATTGAGTAGCCTTAGGAGCTTTCTTTTCTTCTTCAGGAGTTACTAAGAATGGACGAATTACAGCATGTGGACATGAGAATGAACAAATGTTACATTGGATACAGTTTTCAGCATTCCATACAGGAACAAGTGTTGCGATATCACGTTTTTCATAAGCTGTTGTACCACTAATCATAGTACCATCTTCAAAGCCTTTGAATGCAGAAACTGGTAGATCATAACCTTTAACTGCATTAATAGGACGAGCGATACGTTTAATGAATTCAGGTTCGTTCTTATTTACTTTAACCTCTTCTACAGCTAAGTCTTTCCAAGCTGGATCAACTTTAACTTTCTTTAAGCCTTTAGCACCTTGTTCAATAGCTTTGTAGTTAAGTTCAACAATAGCTTCACCCTTCTTGATATATGCTTTATATGCATATTTCTTCATTAATTCTTGAGCTCTTTCATAAGGCATGATTTGTTCATTTAATTTGAAGAATGCAGATTGCATAATAGTGTTTGTTCTATTGCCTAAACCAATCTTACGTGCTAAATCGATAGCATCGATGATATAGAATTTAGCCTTCTTTTCAGCTAAAGCCTTCTTAACTGAATTTGGCATGAATTCAATTAATTCATCAACTTTCTTAGTAGTATTAAGTAAGAATGTACCACCTTTCTTAAGTTGACTTAACATATCATATTTTTCAAGATATGTATCAAGTGAGCAACTTACGAAGTCAGCAGTAGTAACTAAATATGTAGATCTAATTGGTTCTGGAGAGAAACGTAAATTACTTCTTGTAACACCACCAGATTTCTTAGAGTCATATGCAAAATAAGCTTGTGCATAATTGTCAGTGTTATCACCAATTAATTTAATTGTACTCTTATTAGCACCAACTGTACCATCAGAACCTAAGCCCCAGAAAATAAGTTGAGATGCTTTATCACCAGCAACATTAATTTCTTTTTCAAGAGGTAAGCTTAAATGTGTTACATCATCAACAATACCAACTGTGAAATGATCAAGAGCATCTTTACCCTTCTTTAAGTTCTTATATACTGCAAAGATTTGTGCAGGAGTAGTATCTTTACTACTTAAACCATAACGACCACCAATGATTAATGGAGCGTTCTTAACACCATAGAATGCAGCTTTAACATCTAGGTATAATGGTTCGCCTAAAGCACCTTTTTCTTTAGTTCTATCTAATACTGCAATACGTTTAACAGTCTTAGGTAATGCTTTTAATAAATATTCAACAGAGAATGGACGATATAAGTGAACGTTGATAGCACCAACTTTTTCACCTTTAGCAAGTTTGTAATCAATAACTTCTTTAATACATTCATTTACAGAACCCATTGAAATGATTACATCTGTTGCATCGCTTGCACCATAATAATTGAATGGATGATATTCACGACCAATAGCCTTACTAATTGCATCCATGTAATCAGATACAATTTGAGGTACTCTTTCATAATATTCGTTTTGAGCTTCTGATGCTTGGAAGTATACGTCATCGTTTTGTGCAGATCCTCTTTCACATGGTTTATTAGGATCTAATGCTCTATCTCTAAATTTCTTAACAGCATCACGGTCAAGTAAACTATTTAATAATTCATAATCCATTACTTCTACTTTTTGAATTTCATGAGATGTTCTAAAACCATCAAAGAAATGTAAGAATGGAACACTTGATTTAATAGCTGATAAATGAGCAACTCCAGCTAAATCCATTACTTCTTGTACACTAGCTGTTGCAAGCATTGCGAAACCAGTTTGACGACATGCCATAACGTCTTGATGATCACCAAAGATTGAAAGTGCATGTGTAGCTAAGCTTCTTGCAGATACATGAATAACACCAGGAAGTAATTCACCAGCGATCTTATACATGTTAGGAATCTTTAATAATAATCCTTGTGATGCAGTAAAAGTAGTAGTTAAAGCACCAGCTTGTAAAGAACCATGAACAGCACCAGCAGCACCAGCTTCAGATTCCATTTCAACTACTTTTACAGGTGTACCAAATAAATTCTTTTGTACGCCTTTACTAGCCCATTCATCAACATTTTCTGCCATAGGACTAGATGGTGTGATAGGGTAGATACAAGCTACTTCAGTAAACGCATAGGCGTTCCATGCAGCGGCTTGGTTTCCATCCATTGATTGAAACTTCTTTTCCATTTTTTGTTTCCTCCACATTATTAATAGAATATTTCATTTTGAGTTTCTTTAAAACCATATATATTATACAACTAAATGATAAAAAAGTTAAGTATTTTTTTTATTATTTAAAAATAATTTACACACTATTTATTAAGAATAGATAAATATGAATTAAGAGCAGTGATTAAAGTACCTGTAGAATCACTACCATAATCCCACCACATGATACCTTTAACACCCTTAGACATTACATATTCACACTTAGCTTTTAAGCTCTTTTCACTTTCATATGTTACGAATGTTTTCGTATTGGCATCATATATATAATTAGCTTTTGCAGTATTATCCCAATACACCTTAGCACTACTACCTTCTTTTAGATATGTATTATAAATTGAAGTATAGCCAATGCTTGCACCAATGGTGCCATTTTTATTAACACTTCCAGTAGCAAGTCCAGTTGAAGAATTATAATTAAATGTAGTCACATCAGTTCTTCTACCATAGAAAGCGGCACCTATAATCATTTTATCAAGTGGAACACCTAAATTTTTAAATACATTAACACTCTCTTCAACACTACAACCACTATATGTCATTGTTGATTTATATAATGCAGCATGATGATACATTTGTTCACAACCCATATCATATGACATCATATTAATGTAATCCATATATTCAATAGATTTCTTAAGTGAGTATTTAGGATATGAGAATGGACCAGCAGGAATTGCTGCTGTTACTAATAATTCACTATCATATTCTTTAACTGCTGCATATATATCAGCCATTAAAGTAGTAAATTTAGTACCATTATCAGTAGGATATTCCCAGTCAATATCGACACCTGCAAAATTATATTTTTGAATAGCCTCAATTATAGATGTTACAAAGATAGCACGTAATTCATCACTTGCAGATATTGTTGCTAAATTAGTACCATTTTCATGTGTACCAGAAACACACATCACAATTCTTACACCCTTATCATATGCAGCATCTTTAAATTTATTTAATTTTGTTACATAGTCTTGTGGAACTGTAATTGTGCCATCTGCATTAGGATTCACAAATGAATAATTAATGATGTCAACAGTATTAAGTAAGATATCATCAACAGGACGTGAATTAAATGTTCCAGTATATACATAGCAAGACACAATTTTTGAATTATTAATATCTTTATATGGATTTGCTTTCACAATCACATTTAATTCTACTTCTTTACTTACATTACCATATCTTACTGTCAATTTAATTTTAGCTTCTTGATCAACTCTTGTTCTTGTAATGATACCATTATTTTGAATAGCTTGATGGTTTTGACTATCAAAGTTTAAACTACAACCATAATAGATATCATCTTTTGGAAGCGATATATTATCAATCAATGTTTTTCCATCATATAATTCTTGATAATAAGAACTAACTAATTCTACAAGTTTAGTAGTATATGAATTTTCACTATCATCGCTTGATATAAACTTCGCATATAAAGTTTTACCGGCACAACTAGCATCATCAATTTTATAGATAGCTTCGCCACTAAAATCACTATTTAGATACCAACCTGCAAATATATATCCATCCTTAATAACCTTTGCATATGGAATATTATCATTTACATAATATGTAACTTTAGTTTGTGTGCCATCAACATCAAATGTAGATTGTGTTTTAAGAACAGCACTTAAGGTAATATCATATGGATATTGATATAAGGTAGTAGCAGTAATTTTCTTACCTTCATATTCCCAACCTTCAAATACACATGAAGATACTGTAATTTTAGGAAGTGTACCAATTCTATTGTTATATAACACATTTATCTTTTGTCCACTATTATCAAAAGAAATAGTATATGTGTTTTGACTAAATTTCGCATATGCATATATAACAGTAGATGAAGTATTTAAACTCAATTGTTTTGTCAACTTTTCATCTGCAAACCAACCTTCAAATGTATATCCTTCTATTTCTGGTTGATATAATGCATACTCATCTTCTTCATAGAAGCTTTCATCCTTTAAAGTTGCATTTCCATATTTATAATAAATAATATGCATTGTTTTCTTATTCCAACTAGCTTCTAAAAAAGTGTCTTCATTGAATATATATGTATTATCTACAATTTCATTAGTATTCATATCTTTCCATCCTAAAAATGTATATCCATTTCTTTCTGGAATTGGTAGATCATAAGTAGAGCCTTTTTCTACATATACTTCATTGTCTTCAATACCATCACCTACAAAGGTAATTGATATTTTTTCAACTTCTTTTTCTTTGTTATCATTGTTTTCTTTATTATTAGTGCATCCACATAATAATAATATTAACGCAAATAGAAACACATAAAGATATTTTTTCATAATGATACCTACTTTCTTTTAAAAAATTATACCATACATAAATTAAATTAACAATAAAAAAAGAAGTATTATAAAAAATACTTCTATCCTTCTAGTGTCATATCATAAACAGCGACAGAACCAAAGCCTATATTTCCACCACCATCTTTCACAAATTCAATCTTTACTTTAAATTCAGACTTAGTTCCACTAAGACCAAGCATTACTTTTAATGTTTTTGCATAATTAATATTGCCACTTACTTCGCCTTCACCCAGTTGATTAAGCTCATTGCTTAAATATTCATCAATAATATTATTATCCTTATCTAAAAGACTAAATTTAATTTTGGAACTTGAATTACCAGTCTTACCAATATTATTCATATAATATGTAAAATCAACCATTATATTACCTGTTTTAGATTCTAAAACATCAGATATAATATATTCTTCATTGTTTCTAAATGATAACCAGCCAGTACTATATGCACCCTTAGTGCTTACATTTAATGTCCAACCTTCCACAATTGGAGTTGCTCCAGCTTCAAGACCAGTAAATGTAGCTTCAGATAAGGTATCTTGACTTCCAGTCTTTTCACCACCAGAATTGCCTCCTGGATTATTATCACCTATGCCACTATTATCATTTTCTATTTTTTTAACTGTTAATTTAAATGTTTTTTCAAATGTTTGACAATTAACACTTACAATGAATTTGACATCTACAATTTTATCTTCACTTTGTCTTTTCACAATTCCTTGTTTGCTGATTACATTTTCATCAGATATCTCAATTACACAATCAGCATTATCAGGTTTTCCAAATACCACATTTTTAGTTACATTTGCTTCGCTATCACCCTCTTGATATAATATCTTACATTTATCAAGTGCATTTAATGCATCAACTTCATCTTTATTTAAATCATTCTTTTTACATCCAAATAAAAACAAGGATAATAAAAATAACACAATAATAATTAATTTTCTCATATGTACTTTACTCCTTCTTTTTCATTATACCAAATATATATTTAATTATCAATTTTAATTTATAGAAAATATAAGAATTTTATGTTATACTATTAAACGAGGTATAAATATATGAAAAAAACAATTATTTTTATTTTATTAATTTTATCGACTATATGCTTATTTGCGTGTAAAAGTGAAAATGGTTCAAAAATTAAAATAAATCCAGATCAAGGACAAACAACAAGACCTGGTACTTCTACTAATACTGATGATCCTAATAAGGAAAATCAAAATACTGGTGAAGAAAACCAAGAAAAGAAAGAAAAGGTCTTATTAGGTATTGATTTAATTGATGAAAATATCGATATCTTCAAAGGTAAAAAAGTTGGTTTGATTACTAATGCAACTGGTATAAATTCAAATTATGAATCCACAATAGATATCTTATTTAAAAAAGTAAATCTTACATCATTGTTTGCACCTGAACATGGAATTAGAGGAGCTAATCCTGCTGGTGGTACAGTTACAGATGAAACTGACCCAGTTACTAACTTACCGGTGTATAGCTTATATGGTTCAACATCTACACCAACTGCAGCGATGCTTGAGAATGTAGATTTGATGTGTATTGATATTCAAGATGTAGGTGCTAGATTCTATACATATATCTACACAATGGCAAATGCAATGAAGGCTTGTAAACAATACAATAAAGAATTTGTGGTATTTGATAGACCTAATCCAGTATCAGGTAGCGTTGTAGAAGGAACAGTTTTAGATACTACATATTCATCATTTATTGGTATGTATCCAATTGTTCAAAGACATGGAATGACAATTGGTGAAATCGCAAAATATTTCAATGAAGCACAAAATATCAACTGCAATCTAACAGTTATTAAAATGAAGAATTGGAATCGTGATATGTATTTTGATGAATGCGATGTACCATGGGTACTTCCATCACCAAATATGCCAACTCTTGATACTGCAACAGTATATACTGGAACATGTTTATTCGAAGGCACAAACTTAAGTGAAGGCCGTGGTACTACAAGACCATTTGAATTAATTGGTGCCCCTTGGATAGATGCAATAGAGCTTGCTAATGCGCTAAATAACCTAAATCTAAAAGGTGTGTTCTTTAGACCTGCATCATTCACACCAACTACATCTAAATTTAATGGTCAACAATGCTTTGGTGTACAAGTGCATGTTACTGATAGAACAATCTTTGAATCAGTTAAAACTGGTTACGCGATGTTAGAAACAATTAGAACAATGTATCCAGATAATTTCCAAGTACTAAACGCTTCATCACAAAGATGTACTTTAAACCTATTAACAGGCTGCGATTATATCACAAAACATACATATACATTAGAGCAACAATTTAAATTAATTGAAAAAGGCTCTGAAGAATTTACTGAAACTAGAAAACCTTATTTATTATATTAACAAAAAAGGAAGACTAAATGAAAATAATTTCATTTTTCTTCCTTTTTTATTTAACTTTAATTTCTTTATATATATCACTTTTTGATACATTTCTGTCTTTAGCAACTTTTTTTAGTGCTTCTTTCTCATCAATTCCTTGATTAATATAATGATTGAAATGTTCTAATACACTTAAATTATTTAATTCTAAAATATTAGATTCTATACTTGCACCTTCTAGTATTAATACCATCTCACCTTTTAGATTTAATTCTTCAGCTTGTACTTCCTCTAAAGTTCCTCTTGTGTATTCTTCATAGTGCTTTGTAAGTTCCCTTGCAATTACGATTCTTCTATTTCCCAATACATCATACATATCTTTTAATGTTTCATGGATTCTATGAGGCGCTTCATATATTATTAATGTTTCTTTTTTATCTTTTAATTCATTTAATTCTTTTATTCTTTGGTTTTGTTTACTATTTAAAAAACCATTGAAATAGAATTTCTCACAAGGAAGACCAGATGCAATCAATGCAGTTAAGCTTGCGCTAGCTCCAGGTAAACTTATAACTTTAAAACCTGCTTCAATAGCTTTAGATGCTACAAAATAGCCAGGGTCACTAATACATGGAAGCCCTGCATCAGATACAAGGGCAACATTTTTACCTTCTTTTAATAAATTGATGATATCTTCATATGCTACATCTTCATTAAAGATATGATAATTCCTAAGTGGTGTAGAAATATTAAAGTGACTAAGTAAAACCTTAGTCACTCTTGTATCCTCACAAAAAATGTAATCTACATTTTTAAGTGTCTCTACAGAACGAAAGGTCATATCATCATAATTACCAATTGGTGTAGGTACTAGATATAGCACACTTCCATCATCTATATAAGACTTTTGGATTTTCATATTATTCACTTACAATTCTTTTTGCTCTTTCTTTTAAATCTCTATCTGCATAAACAATCTTCATTAGTTCAACTTTCTTTTTATTTGTGATACCAAATGCAGATTGAATTTCATCTAATAAGAAGTGTTCTTCTACATTATACCATTCATCTTCTAAAGAAGCTGCAAATAAATTTAAATATACAATATTTTTTGTACCTTGTGGTTTTTTAGCGAAATTCGCGATTAGTTTTTTCTTATCTGTTTTTGTAAAAGATAATCTTTTAACAACATCATCGCCCATTTCATAGGCGAATTTTTTTTGAACTTGCTTTTCTAATTCACTTGGTTGACCATCAACGATAATGAATTGACGAAGTAAGTCTAAGAAATTAATTTTGTCTTCTTTAGGTAATAAACTTAATAACATAATTGTACTCTCCTCCTATATACAACATAATTTTATCATATAACTTTATTTGATACATTAAAAATAACTTAAGATTTTAAGATTTTGGCTTATAGTTAAACATATCTAAGGCTTCTTTAGTGTATTCACCATTTTCATCATACATATAAAATGGTGGTAATATCTTTAATCCTGGATTTGCGTTATTTTTAGCATCGATTAACACCAGCAATGCTTCATCACTATTTACCTTAGGATACATAAAGCGAATACGTTTCGCTTCAAATTTATATTTTGAAAGTAAATTAATGATTTCTGGGAAACGGTCAACACGATGAACTAAATATAAACTACCTTTTTCTGTTAATAATTTTTTTGATTCCGAAATTATATCTTCTAAAGTTATTTTAACTTCATGTCTTGCTATTGTTAAATAATCGTTTTTATTAATATTACTTGTTTCTAAATATTTAAAATATGGTGGATTACATGTAACAATGTCAAAACAATTCGTACCAACTTTTTTATAAATATCTTTTATATCAGCATTTATTATTTCGATTTGATCTTCAAAATGATTTAGTTTAACACTACGTATAGCCATATCACATATCCCTTTTTGAATATCAACGCCAATAATATGTGCTTTTGTTTTCATTGTGAGAAATAAAGGAATTGGTGCATTACCACAACCTAAATCAATAATCTTATTTGTTTTAGGGCTGCAAGATACAAAGTATGCTAATTGCATAGAATCAGTAGAGAAGTTAAACATCTCACTATCTTGTATTATTTTGATATTTTTGTATCCTAAAAGCTCATGTATCAATTCCATATTATTCTACTTCTTTTTCTAATTCGATTTCTTCTTTTGTTTTCTTTTCTTTATTTTGCTTATTAGATTTTATAATCTTAATCTTATCATTTTCAAATTCTTCGATCTTTCCGTCATTTTCAACCTTAACTTTTTTGCTTAAGTAGTTGACAGATTGTACCTTACATTCTTCGCAATTTGGAGTCTTAACGATATCACCAACGCTTGGCATAGTTTTTTTGGCTTCACTATATGCTAAATTCTCATATGCGATACAGCACATTAATTTGCCACAAAGACCAGTAATTTTATTTGCAGTTAATGCCATACCTTGATCCTTAGCCATCTTCATAGTGACAAGATCAAATTCTCTTAAGTGCCTTTTGCAACAAAGTTCCATTCCACATGGTCCTAAACCGCCAACAATCTTAGCACCTTCACGTGGTCCAATTTGACGAAGTTCAATTCTAACCTTAAACTCACTTGCAAGAACCTTGACAAGCTCTCTAAAGTCAACACGACCATCAGCATTATAATAAATCAATAATTTAGAACCATCAAGTGTATATTCACAACCCAATGTTTTCATTTCTAATTTTTGAGCTTCAATTATTTTTTTAGCTTTTTCATAATCTTCTAAAGCTTTTGCTTCATATTTATTATAATCTTTAATATCCTTTTCGCTCGCAATTCTAATGATGTCTTTTAGTTCATGTTCAAAGCTCTTATCCTCAATTTCTTTTATTGGCATTACAACATGACCAAGCTCTAATCCTCTGACTGTTTCTACAACAACCTTATCTCCAACTTTTAGATTTAGAAAATTAGGATTAAACCAATATATCTTACCGACATCTTTAAATCCAATTCCTACTATTTTTTTCATTTTAATACCTTTCCTATTTCCACAAACATCTGTGTATATATCATATCGATATTAGCGTTTGTGTCCACTCTTTCTCTAAACTTTAATATAATTTCTAATATTTCAATTTCTGTTTCTTTACTTAAATTGATATTAGAATATTCTAAACTCTTAAATGTCATCTTATCTTTTCGATTAATTAAATAATTAACCTTATCATCTTGAATAGTAACTAATAAATCAAAAAATATTCTTGCTTTATCTCTATCAAGCGTATATATAAATTGACCCATTTCCATAAATTTCAAATATGGATCACCACAATATTCAATTTCTTCTGATAATGCTTTTACAAGTTCAATAAACTTTTCTAATATTTTTGATTTAGTATATCTTGAAGCTATTGACATATTGTTTGTTAACTTAGATATGATAGAAGCAAGCTCATTTTCTATTCCTTTTTCTTCCAATTCTTTTCTTACAACTTCACTAGATATTGGTAAGAATGTCACAATTTGTGAACGTGAACGAATTGTTGGAATAACTTTATTTATATTTTCAGTTGTCAATATTCCAAAACAATTATCAGGTAATTCTTCTAAAAACTTAAGTAGTGTATTAGCTGCAGAAAGAGTTGCTTTATCGATTTGTTGGATAATGAAGACACGTGTCTTATCACTTCGAAAACCAAACTCATGTTCAAGATTATCAATTTGTTCTTTTTTAATAGTATCGCCATCAGGAGAAACAATAAATAAATGTTCATTTCCCCATTTATCTAGCTTTTGACATTCCTCACATTGTCCACATGCTCCACCATTTTCACATAAAACTAAAGATGCTAAATAGATAGCTCCATCCATCTTTAAGCTTCCTCTTGGTCCATTAAATAGATATGTGTGGAAAAGCCTATTATGATCAAAACTATTCTTTATTAATCTAACAACAGTCTTTTGATTATTAAATAAATTACTAAAATCCATTATTTCATCATCCTTTCAAGATAAGGATTAATTATTTTAATAGTGTCTTCTAATACTTTTTCTCTTGTTTGATTTCCATCAACAGTTTTAATTCGATCACTAAATCTCTTTCTTACGATATCATATCCTTCATATACCTTTTTATGGAATGACATCTTTTCTAAATCAAGACGATTTTGTTCACGATTATTATTTTGAATTCTTGCAAGACCAATGCTTGGTTCCAAATCAATATAGATAGTTAAATCAGGCATCATACCATTTGTTGCAGCAACATTTATATCATAGACCTTATCAATTCCAATTCCCCTTGCATGGCCTTGATAAGCAAGTGATGAATCTAAATATCTATCGCAGATAACAACATATCCATCTTCGACATATGGAATAACCTTTTCTACTAAATGTTGTCTTCTACTAGCAGCATACAATAAGGCCTCAGTAATCGAATCCATATTAGTATTATTAACATCTAAAATTACATTTCTAATATCTTCCGCAATTTTAGATCCACCTGGTTCTCTTGTTTTATAGACCTTAATACCTTCTTTTTCTAAATATGCTACAAGACGATTGATAAGGCTAGTTTTTCCACTTCCTTCACAACCTTCAAATGTGATAAATAATCCCTTCATAATTTTATCTCCTAATTTTTCTAAACATATTATATCATAAATAGACATAAAAATAAAGAAACTAATAAAATTATTTATTAGTTTCTTCATCATATTCAATATTTACTAAATAAAGCGCATTTGCTGGTGCAGTCTTAGGAGCAAGAAGGCGATTTTTAGAAGCTAAAATATTTTCTAAATCAACTTTAGTTTTTCGATCATTGCCTACTTCAATCAGCATCGCAACAATAATACGCACCATATTATGTAAGAATCCATTCCCCTTGAATTTGATTGTGATAACTTTGTCATTGATATCAAAATCAATACTATAGATAGTTCTTACTGTATTTTCAATTTTATGATTTTTCGTAAATGCTTTAAAATCATGAGTTCCGATAAATATCTTACTAGCATCAATCATCTTATTAATGTCTAATTTATGCTTATAATAATATCTGTAATTAGTAAGAAGTGGATTATATTCATTCAAATCAATGATATAATGATATTCTTTTATCTTTGCATTATATCTTGAATGAAAACTCTCATCCACAATTTCCACTTTTTTAACATATATATCACGAGGAAGACGCGAATTAATCGCATTCTTCATTTGGTATTCTTTCATTTCGACATCTGTATCAAAATGAAATACTTGATTATAAGCATGTACACCAGTATCAGTTCTTCCAGCAGGATATATCTTAGTTGGGACTTTTGTGATTATTTTTAACACATTTTCAATTTCTAATTGAACAGTTCTTAAATCTTCTTGGATTTGAAAGCCATGGAAATTAGTACCATCATACATTACAATGCACTTATATCTCATACAATACCTCCAATTTTTAGCACAATTATAGCTGCTAAGAATAAAACTAAGAAGATATATACTAATATATCACTGATATGATATTTAAGTTCATAAATTCTTGTTCTTTCATCGCCTGGAATATATCCTCTTGCTTCCATTGCGTTAGCTAAATCTTCAGCCTTTTTATATGATATTACAAACATTGGTACGAGTAGTGACACTATTTGCATAACCTTATCCTTAAAGCTTCCATCATTAAAATCAACACCACGGCTAGCTTGTGCTTTTAATATTTTGCTTGTTTCATTTAAAAGCGTAGGGATAAAACGAAGCGCTATTGACATCATCATCGCAAAGATACTTACGCCCTTTCTCATAAACTTGAAAGGCTTAAAGATGCCTTCAATTCCTCCATTTAAATCAGTAGGTTTTGTGGTAAATGTTAAAAGAGCAGAAAGTGTAATTAAATTCAATACCCTTAAGAGTACCATCAAAGCTGTATATAGGCCATTCTCATGAATAGAAATAGTATATGACACAATACTAGGTCCAATCAAAATGAATGCTTCACTTAAGAAAATGAGGGCAACAAAAATAAGGAATTGAATTAATCTAAATTTTCTAAATATCTTTCCAAGTAAAAAATATAACACAATTAGTAAAATTCCAATGCCTAAATTTAAATATGTAAGTGTAAAGGTATATGTTAAATCATAACCATTTACCTTCACAATCTCTCCATAGGTGTTAAACACAATTTGGAAGAAAGCAGTAAAGATTAAAAGCATAGCTATCATCTTAAAACTTCTTAAAAATTTATGAAGTGGAATCTTAGTTGTTAAAACAACAAGTAATATAAAACCAAGGCATATCAATAAAGCATATATATTCTTTATTAAGAAAATACCAATCATCATTAAGAATAATGTTATTATCTTACAACGAGGATCAAGACGATGAATCCATGAATCTTTATTGATATATTGTCCAAACACAATTCTATCATTCATGATTATCACCTAGAACTCTATTTAGTTCTTTAAAAGCATCATCAATATTGTATTTGTAGATATCTAAATCAATATTTAATTTCTTCTTTAAATTAGCAAGTATCTTCACAATATTTGGATAATTTAAATTACATGTCTTTATTACTTCATCATTCTTAAACATTTCATCCTTAGAACCATCATACATAATACAACCCTTGTTTAATACGATAGTTCTCTTCGCGTATTCACCAACTACATCCATATCATGAGTAATGATAATAATAGTCTTATGTTCAACCTCATTTAAATATTTTAAGAATTCCAATAGATCTCTCTTCGCAATTGGATCCAAACCAACTGTTGGTTCATCAAGTACTAAAACTTCTGGTTTAGATGCTAAAATTCCCGCGATAGCAACTTTACGCATTTGACCACCCGATAACATAAATGGACTCTTATCCAATAAGTCGCTAATATTCATCATTTCCGCAATTTTGATTGCTTCTTCTTTAGCCTTGTTTTCATCACGCAAGAAATTCTTTGGCCCAAACATTATATCTTTTAAGACTGTTTCTTCAAAGATTTGATATTCAGGAAATTGAAATACTAAACCAATATGTTTTCTTAAAGCCTTTAAAGATACTCTTGCTTTGTATTTAACATTTATATTATCCTTAGATATTGCATATTTTACTTTTTTACCTGATGCTTTAATATTGTAGTAAACATCATTATTGTTTTCTCTAAAGTTAATAGAAATGTGACCAAATGTTGGAACCAACAAATTATTCAATACTTGAACTAGGGTTGATTTACCAGAACCAGTATGACCAACAATAGCAATGAATTCATCTTCATTGTCAATTCGCAAATTAATATCCTTAATTGCGTATTTATATTGTTTCTTTTCCTTGAGGTAGGCTAGATTTACTTCTGATAAGTTAATTCCCATAATGCAGTCTTAACCTCCTCTTTTAAATTAATATTTGAATTATCAACCTTTTCAAGTAATTTCATACTATCCAAGATATCTAATTTACTATTTTTTAATATCTCAATATTTTCAAATACTTCATTTGGCTTTCCACTTAACACAACCTTACCTTCATTCATTACGATAACCTTATCAGCCATGATTGCTTCATTAAGATTGTGAGTAATTGAAATAATTGTTTTTTTACTCTTAAGTGAATTTATAACTTCCATTACTTCGCCTACACCCTTAGGGTCAAGCATT
Organism: Bacillota bacterium; assembly: GCA_016280895.1. GTDB lineage: Bacteria > Bacillota_I > Bacilli_A > ML615J-28 > CAG-698 > RGIG3506. The sequence goes on along the minus strand of JAEEHM010000100.1, from coordinate 4,941 downwards.
GCAGTAGCCTCATCAAAGATAATAATTTCTGGATTGATTGCAAGTATTCCCGCAATAGCAACTCTTTGTTTTTCACCACCAGATAAATCTTCAGGATTACGATCTAAAAATTCATTCATTCTTACCATAGTTGAATATTTATCAATTAGCTCTTCCATCTCATGCTTTTCAACTTTTCGATTTTCCAAGCCAAAAGCGATATCATCTTTTACAGTGATACCGACGAATTGATTATCAGGATTTTGGAATACTATTCCAATCTTTTTTCGTATTTCGTCGACACTATCTTCATTTAGTTCAATTCCATCAATTTTAATTGAACCCTTTCTAGCCTCAAGTAAACCTACCAAGAGTTTAGCAAGTGTAGATTTGCCACTACCATTGTGACCAAGGATACACACAAACTCTCCTTTATCGATATCTAAATTGACTCCGTTTACCGCTCTATCTGAAGAATTGTATCTGAAATACAAATTTCTTACCTCAATTAGACTCATATATTCTCCTTATGATAATATATCAATATTATTATTTTCTAATATAATCCTTACTACAATGCCATTTGTGCACACAATTGGCATTGACTTATTTTTATTAATTTCCATCTCCATACAATCTTTTCCCTTGCATGAAGCTTCAATCATTTTAATACTTCCATCTTTAAATTGAATTGTGTTATTAAAATCTTTTGGACCATGATAACTAATTTCTTTAATTAAAGCATCATTTTTATAAACATAAATTATATTTTCATCTGCAATATATTTTATTTCATATATATAGTTTGAATTAAAAGCATCATCTGCGCTTAATTTATCGATTACTTCATTTTTAAAAGCTATCTCAATTGTACTATCTTCGTTTGTTGTATTATATCTTTGATAAAAAAAGAAATATGAACATAACACAATCGCAATTGAAATTACGATAAAAATGATATCTAAGGCTTTAATTTTTTTCATAATTAGTACCTATCCATTATCTTTAATAGTTTAGCATAAACCATATATTTATGCAAGCACTTAACATTTATAAAAAGATTGTAAGCTAAATTCTCCACTTAATACTTTTATTAATTCTTTATTTTCATCTTCTACAATGAGATTACCCTCATTATCAATATCGATTACCTTGCATTTTTTATTATTGATAATACCAGTCTTATCTTTTAAATAATTCTTTTTCCTTATTTCTTCAATAAAACTATAATCATCATTTAGATATCTATTATATAAATCATCAAAATATTTTATTACATCTTCCATTACTTCTTTTTGATTGATATCTTTATTTACATTTAATTTAATTGAAGTTGCTTTATCTTTGATATCTGATGGAAAATCCATTTGATTAACATTAATACCAATACCTACAATATATGCATCTATTTTATTAGATATAATTGACTCAGCTAATATACCACAAACCTTTTTATCATTTATGATTATATCATTAGGCCATTTAATTGAAGTATTGATATATCTATCAATTGCGCATGATACAGAAAGACCAGCAAGTAAACTAAGGATAGCGATATCTTTCTTCTTTGGTTTTAATAGAATTGAAAACGCAATATTATCGCGTCCTCCATTCCATACACGGCCCATTCTACCACGTCCATTTGTTTGATTATAGGTATACGCAATAGTAAATTCATCTAAATCTTTATAGTTTTCTTTTAGGAAAGTATTTGTAGATGATATTGATTCAAAATAAAGATAAGTATATTTATTCATAATGACCACCATTATTAAAGGCTATTTGTATATACATTATACTACAAATAGCCTAAATATCATAATTAATTTGAAGAATCTTTTTGATCTTCGTTTTCTTCTATTTCACTATCGTCTCGCATATTTTGTTCACTTTGACGTTTTAGAATTGGAATTAAGCGAGTATAAATTAATACTGCAACTACGCATTTAATTGCGTCAATGCCTAAATATGGTAAGAAATATACAAACCAGCCAAAGAATGATTTTGCGTCACTCAATGCTGCAAACCATGATAGACCAAAGATATATATCACAATTTCAAAAATTACGCATTTGATAATAATATCAAATAATTTTTGTTTTCTTTTTCTTAAGAAAACTATTGTGTATAAATAAATAATAATAGATGCAGCTAAAAATCCAACAATAAATCCATAAGTGATTGATGTGAAACCAGATGTACCGCCATTAAATACTGGAAGTCCAAATGATCCCATTAATACGTATGCTAAAACGATAATAATACTATCAACTTTTGGTGCAAGCAAAATAATTAAAATTACGCCAAATACTTGTAATGTGATAGGAGATGCTCCAACAGGGATAGATACCCAAGCGCATATTACAAGAAGCGCTAAAAGTAAAGCATCCTTCGCAATTCTATTAACATTAAATTTGCTTTTAGTCATGATTATTATCCAAAGAAACTAATTAAGATACCAGCTGCAATTGCAGAACCGATAACACCAGCTACGTTAGGTCCCATAGCATGCATTAGTAAGAAGTTTGTAGGATCCTCTCTAACACCTTCTTTATGTACAACACGAGCAGCCATTGGTACAGCAGATACACCAGCAGCACCAATCATTGGGTTAACTTGACCCTTAGTTGCTTTGCACATGATCTTACCAAATAATACACCAGCAGCAGTTGCAATTGAGAATGCAACAACACCAAGACCGAAAATCTTTAATGTATTAACTGTTAAGAATGAATTTGCAGATGCAGTAGCACCAACGCAAATACCTAATAAAATAGTTACAATGTATAATAATGCATTTCCAGCAGTTTCAGTTAATTTTGGAACTACACCAGATTCTTTAATTAAGTTACCAAGCATTAGCATACCAACAAGTGGAGCACATGATGGAATTAATAAACATACCACTACAGTTACAAGAATAGGGAAGATAATCTTTTCTGTCTTTGTTACTGTACGTAATTGTTTCATCTTAATTCGACGTTCTTTCTTAGTAGTTAATAATCTAATGATTGGAGGTTGAATAAATGGTACAAGTGCCATATATGAATATGCAGCAACTGAAATTGCAGGTAATAAATCACTTGCAAGTTTAGATGTTGTTAAAATAGCAGTTGGACCATCAGCACCACCGATAATACCGATAGATGCAGCTTCTGGACCAGTAAAGCCTAAAAGTAAAGCTCCAAGTAATGTAACGAAAATACCAATTTGAGCAGCAGCACCTAAAATCATACTCTTTGGATTAGCAATTAATGGACCGAAGTCAGTAGTTGCACCAATTCCTAAGAAGATTAAGCATGGATAAATTTCATATTTAACACCTAAATATATTACACCAAGTAAGCCTTCAAACTCACTGTCATATAAATTAGCAGAATTAGAAACTGTAGTAATAATACTTGCAAACATATTTGCATCTGTATAACCATTAGCAGTTAAGATATTCTTAACAGCATCTGTTAATTCTTTACCTTCACCATTAACAGTAATATATTCTACAATTTTAGCAAGTGGCAATTCCAAGACTTCAACATTCTCTAAACCAAATGTTTCAAAGATTGCCCTTCCTGTTTCTGCATTAACACCGATTAAATTAGCAAATGTTTCATAAGTGTATTTGATATCAACATTTGACTTTAAATATACATCGCTTCCAGGTAAGTTAACTAGTAACATACCAAAGCCAATTGGAATAAGTAGGTAAGGTTCAGCTTCCTTAAAGATTGCAAGATACAATAATAAGATTGCAATTAAAATCATTATTAATTGTTTCCAGCCATCACCTTGGAATAATTGAGCAATACCAGTGCTTGTTCCAAAGTTCTTTAATATCTCCCAAATCATATTCTTAACCTACGATAATGATAGCTTGTTGATTTGTAACAGCTGTTCCTTTTGATACTAATACTTGTTTAACAGTTCCACTTGCAGTAGCAACAACTTCGTTTTCTAACTTCATAGCTTCAAGAATTGCAACTACTTGACCTTTTTGAATTGCATCACCAACTTTAACTTTAACATCTAAGATGTTTCCAGCCATTGGAGCAACGATAGTTTCTTCTTTTCCACTTGGTGCAGCAGCTGCTTGAGGTGCAGCATTCTTAACTTCGATTGAACCAGCTTGTTCAGTTACACTTTCAATTTGTACTTCGTAAACTTTGTCATTTACCTTAACTTTATAGATTTTCATATATATTTTCTCCTTTTATCCAATTTGTTTGATAGATACTAGTCTAGCATCTTTTTCTCCTACTTCTTCAACAAATTCAGCAGTAGCTACTAAAGCTGCTACCATCATATCCTCATCTTTAATATCATCAATAGTTAATTTTTTAGCACTTTGAGCAACTGGTGCAGGAGCACTAGCTTTTGTTTTTTCTTTAAACTTAATCTTAGATAGTAAAGTTACACATAAAATAATTAATACTAATACAATAAACACAATTAGAATAGCTATTAATGAGAATAATAAGCCTTCTACAAAACTAATATTTTGATGTTCAACATTTATTAAAAACATATCTTACCTTCCTATCCAATGTATAAATTAACTTCGATGATTTCATCTGGATTGTTTCTTTGAGTTAAGAACTTAACAGCCTTAGCTTCAAATAATGCACATGTTAATACATCTTCATCACTCTTGATTAAATCTTTGTATTTTTCTTTATACATTTCAAATTGTGGTTCAATCTTATCAGCAGGTCTATATGTAATAACTTCATCATCACCAATAATCTTCTTTCTGATTTCTTCATCTACTTGTGCTGGTGATTTACCATATAAGCCATGTAAATAATCTTTAATTTCTTTTGGAACCATTTTATATCTTTCACCAGTCATTACATTCATAACTGCTTGTGTACCAACCATTTGTGAAAGTGGTGTAACTAGTGGTGGATATCCCATTTCTTTTCTAACTCTTGGAACTTCATTTAATACTTCATCGTATTTATCCAT
>JAEEHM010000099.1 GCA_016280895.1 Bacillota bacterium | reverse complement strand
CTTTATGTTACTACATTTGGACAAGCTGACCGTGCTTATTTAAAAGAAATGATTGATGAAGTTACTGAAAATGGTGAAAAAGTTGCTTATACTTTCGGTGAACAATTACAAGCTAGTGATGTTGAAGCTGGCTCACTTGTAATCGCTGTTGTTGGTTATACATCAAAAGGTATTGCTGCTGAAATCACTCAAACTGGTGAAGTTGCTAGAGCTAAAGCTTTTGCTGAAAAAGAAGGCATTCAATTAGTTATCGTTCAATTATCAGGTAAAGCAAGACGTGGAGATTCTTCAGATGGTATCATTGAAGCTGCTACTAAAGGTGCTGATTTAACATTAATCTATGATAATGGTGATAAGACAGCTGCTGCTAAAGGTGCTGATTATGATGGAAAATTCTCTACAGATTGGTGTAAAGGAAAAGATTTATTTGCATTTTCTGATGAATGGGAAATGACTACTTATTTCAAAGTAATTTTAGGTTTATAATTTAAATATGAAAAAATCAGTCTTATTAAACATAAAAACTTTAGGCCTGATTTTGATAATTGTGTTGTGTCTTTTATTAGTTGGCTGTAATAATAAAACAGATGATGAAAATGGTAAAACTGATGATCAAAGTGGTGAAAATCAAGGTGGTGAAGTAAAACCAATTGATGATGATCCAAAAGAAGAAGATCCTGCTAATGTTACAGTTACAAACTGGAAAATATTAGAAGGAACTGATTCTGTAACTACAGTTTATAAGTTCACTACTGATAAGGAAGGTCCAAAGGTTGCAATCGTTGGTGGTATTCATGGCGATGAAACCGCTGGTTGGACTGCAGGGCTTCGTCTTGTAACAGCTCTTGAAACTGAAAATGGTATTTGTGGTGAAATATTACTTATTCCTCAAGCAAATATCTTAGCTGATAAAGCTGATTCAAGATATAAAGTTACTGGATATGATTTTAGTGATTTGAATAGATCATTTCCTGTTGGTAGATATGAAAGTGCTAAGGAAGCAAGTATTCAAATTTCAAGTGCTATTGTGGAAACTGTAGAGGCTTTTGAACCTGATTATATTATTGATTTACATGAATCATTACATAGTTGGGAACAACAAGAAGAAGGTCTTAAAACTACACTTGGTAATACTTTGATTGCAAGTAATAATAGTCGTTTTATGAGACAATTAATTAAAAGATATAATGAAACTTATCGTCTAGAATCAGAAACTGAATTTAGACAAGAGGGTGCAAATCAGCTTGGTAGTTTTAATTACTACTTTACAACTACTTATCCTGATAAGGTTGTTTATACAATTGAAACTAATCGTGGATATGAAAATGGCGTAAATACTATTGATTTAGAAATCAGAGTGAGACATCAATTAAATATTTTAGAAGCAATGTTTGATTTGATATGGACTCGCTCATAAAAAAGGGGAGAAAATGAAAAAAAGAATTTTTGTTATTGCTGTTATTATGTTCTGTCTTGTTTTAGGCTTAGCTGCTTGTAAGAAAGACACTCATAAGTTTTCAACAGATTGGTCTTTCGATGCTGAAAATCACTGGCATGAATGCTCACATTGTGATGAAGTATCTGAAAAGGCTGCACATACATGGGATGAAGGTAAAGTAACAAAGGCTGCAACTTCAAGTGCAAAGGGTGAAAAAACTTATACTTGTACAGTTTGTGGTGCTACTAAGACCGAAGAAATTGCGAAACTTGCTACAGTTGCTGATGCTATTGCTGGTGCAAATAATAGTGCAGTAGATGTAGTTGGTGTTGTATTTGCTAAAACAAATGATGGTTTCTATCTATCTGATGGAACTACAGGTTTATATGCTAAACTTGCTGATTCACAATCTAGCAAATTAGCTACATTAAAACTAGGTGATGAAGTTAAATTAAGTGGTAAACTTTCTGTTGCTGCTAGTCAAATCTTCGTTAAGAATGCTAGTGTTGAAGTATTATCAAGTGGTAAAACTGCTATTTCTGCTAGTGCAACTACAATTGAAGCTGTTCAAGCATTAGCTGCAAGTGATAGAGCTAATTATGGTAAATTATTTAATTTAACTGGTGCTATTTCACTTGATGAAGCAAATAGAATGTTCTGGACTGATAGTACTGGTACAATCTTATTTGATGATTCTTGTAAACAAGCATTTGCAGATCAAGTTGGTAAAAAGATCAGTGCTAACATCACTTTATTAAAGATGGGTGATGGTATCGATGGTTGGATTGCTTACGCATTTGCTGATACAATTGAAGAATACATCGTTGATATTGATACTGTTAAGGATGAAGTATTTGCAAGTGTTTCAGTTGAAGAAGAAGTATGGGGTACATTAGAACTTACTACTTTATATGAAGCTGAACCTGGTGTTAAATTTGAATGGACTGTTAAGTCTGGTAATGGTATTACTATTGCTGATAATAAGGCTAGTGTTGATTTATCATTAACTGCTGATAGTGCTGTTGTATTAACATTAACTATCTCTGCTGGTGAAAAGAGTGCTAGTCAAGATTTCAATACTACTGTAAAAGCAATTGAAAGTGTTGATCTTGCAACTGGTAAAACTAAGGAAAACTATGTAGTATTAAATGCTACTGTAGCTGCTACTGGTTTAAGCCATGAATCTAGTCCTTATAGCTATGTTATTTTATTTGATGAAAACACTAAAGAATATGCTATCGTATGCGCATCTTCTGAACAAAGAGCTAGTGTTAAATCTGGTAATAAAGTTCAAGTTGTTGCTAAATGGTCTGCTTTAGGTGATCATGAAGAATTAAAAGCATTCCAAGATGTTAAATCATTCAAAGTAACTGAAGAAGGAAGTCCTTTAGATTATAGTACACTTAACCCTATTGAATTAAGAACTGCCGATGATTATCAAGCTGTTATTGATAACCATCATCAAGAAATCGTTCTTTATAAGGTTGTAAATCCTTGGATGGTTGCTTCTGGTTCAACTTCATTCAATTGGTATCAATTTGGACCTGGAAAAGATTCTGCTGCTAATGGTTTAATCAATTCTAGACAATTCTGTTTCTTAGTTGCTAACTTTGCAGTAAACGGAATGACTCAATGGGAATCTCAATATAATGTTCCAATTAAGACTGAAGGTGCTAACCATTATACAGGAACTGTTATTTATGCATATTCTGTATATCAACTTGGCGAAACTAAGTGGCCTTTCATCATTCCTAATGCTGGTGCTTGCGTACAAGATGTAAGCGAAAAAGTTAGAAATGAAATTGAAGAAAACGTTGAATTAGAAGTTGTTGCTCAAGAAGCTGGTACATTCGCACTTCCTGCAAGTGTTACAGTTGATGAAACTGAATATGCTATTACTTGGGAATCTTCTAATAATGATTTAATTAATGCAACAACTGGTGCATATCCTCAATTATTAGATCCAGCTGAAGTTACTTTAACTGCTAAATATACTTGCAACTTAAAAGAATATTCATTCTCTATTAAGGTTTCAATGTTAGCTGCTGAAATTACTCCAGTTACAATTAGTGAAGCTATCACTGCTGGTAATGGCACAATCGCTAAATTAAATGCTTACGTTGCTGCTATTGGTACATCTTCTGAAAATAGTGAAGAACATCGTAATGGTATCATGCTTACTGATGGTAAGAGAGTTGTTTATTATCAAACAACTGATTACAAAGTAGGTGAAAATGATATTAAAGCTGGTGATTTACTACAAATCAGAGGTGCTTCAATTTCAATTGATGATGATGGTGCTACTTTACAAGGTGGTACAGTTGTTATTCAATCTTCTGGCAATACTATTGATTATAGCCAATTAGAACTTGCTGCTGATGTTGATAGTGATGAAGAATTAGCTACATTCTTAGCTGGACATAATGCAACTAGAGGTTTAGTTGTTAAATTCAGTGGAAAGATTAATTTAGTTGGTACTGGTTCAACTTCTAAGAACCCACGTTATCAAATCAATTATAAGGGTGCTGCATCATCTGCTGATGCTAGATATTCAATGAATGGAACAAATAGAAGCTTAGTAATTAGTTTAGGTGCTTATCAATTATTAGACCCTGCTAATGAATGGTGGACAGCAGTTGGAATTCCAGCTACAACTGGTTCTAAGTGCTTCACAATCTATGCTACTATTTATGCTGTTGGTGGATATAATGGTGCTACAATGCAAGCATGGACATTAATTAAGCCAATTGAAATTGATGCTAATGAAACAATTGAAAATATCGTTTCAGCTAAGATGGAAGACTTCATCTCTGCTACTGAAATTTCTGCTGCATCTGCTGGTGAACTTGCACTTCCTGCAAAAGTTACTTACAATGCTGATGGTGAATTAGATGTTACTTGGGAAACAAGTAATTCAGATGTTATGACTGCTGCTGGTGCATACAATGCAGTAACAAGTGATACAGAAGTTACTTTAACTGCAAAAGTTATGGTTGGCACTAAGGAATTAACAAAAGCATTCACTATTACTTTAAAAGCTGCTGAAGCTGCTAAATTAACAGTAGCTGAAGTATTAGCTTTAGCTGATGAATCTACAGTAGAAGTTATGGTTGCAACTGTTGCTGGATTTGCAACTGGTTCAAGCGGTACAATTGCAACTTATCCTACACAAGCAATGTACTTAACAGATGGTACTAATATTATCGGTTTAGATGCATTTGCTGGTGAAGTTAAGTATGAAAAATATGATATTACATTTGGTGAAGATACAACTCCACTTGCTGTTGGTGATAAAGTTGAATTAACTAACTTAACTAAGAAAGGTCAAGCTGTTCAAGCTACTGATTCAACATCAGCTACTAAGACTGGCGTAGAAGAAGGTACTTCATGGTTTAACCCAACAGTTGATGCAGAACATACAATTGATAGTCAAGATGATATCGCTGCATTAATGTTAACTATTACTAAGAATGGTGTTAAGTGTGCAACAACTCATGAATATACAGTATATAAGTTAGTTGGTACTAATGAAAATCCATTCTATATTGGAAGAACTAGTAATTATACATTCTCTATCTTCTTCAAGGGATCATTAGCAGACGATGCTGCAATTACTGATACAGTTGTAGTACCTGGTACAGGATATAATATCACAAGTGGAAAGAAGTGCTATTTTGGTACTCATGGTATGTCACTTGCTAAGGCTGTAAACAATAATGAATGGTTATATGCTAATACTATCGTTGATAGTGTAAGCAATGATAATCAATATGGTACAACAGCTACTGCTGGTGCTACAATCTTCACTTATGGCTATACTGGTGAAATGTATATCATTCAATCTTCAACTGGTTCAAAAGATTATCCATATATTATGTATGGTGTATTAGGTGCTTGTTTGAATATTACAAAAAAATAAAATAAAGAATTACGGGGAGTAATATTACTCCCCTATTCTTTTAGAGGATATGAAAATATTCGTATCTTCTAAAAGAATAAATGATAGTTTGAAATAAACTGGAAAATATAGTATAATAATAAAAAGGTGATTATATGCAAATTAAAGAAGCAATTCTAAATAATGAAAAAGAATTAGTAAAAGAATTCTTAAATAAATTTGATTTAAAATATGCTGATGATATTGATAAAACATTTTATTTAGAAGATGATAATAAAATTGTAGGAACAATATCAATTAGTTCATATATCATTAAAGATCTTGCTGTTGATTCAAATTATCAAGGTGAAAATTTAGCAGGTATCTTAATTAATGAAGCATTAAATTATTTTAGAATTAATAATATATTTTCATATCAAGTATTCACAAAAGCAATTTATGAAGAAACATTTAAAAGCTTAGGTTTTCGAGTTTTAGTTAAAACTGATAAATTAGTGATGTTAGAAGGTGGAATATCTTCAATAGATGAAGAAATCAAGAAAATAAAAAAAGTGTTAGAATTGAATTTTTCTACCTTAGATGAAAATACATCACTTGCTGCAGTTGTTCTTAATGCTAATCCAATTACTAATGGACATGTTTATTTAATTGAAGAAGCTAAAAAGAAATATAATAATGTTGTAGTATTTATTGTGGAAGAAGATAAATCTGTATTTAGTTTTAAAGAAAGATTATCACTTGCATATCTTGCAACTAGAAGACTTTCAAATGTGTATGTAATGGCATCTACTAAATATATTGTGTCGAGTCTTACATTTCCTGATTATTTCTTAAAAAGTGAAAGCGAGAAAATAGAAGAAAATGCGAAAGTTGATGCTTTAATATTTAAGAATTATTTTATGAAAGATTTGCATATTAAGAAAAGATTCGTTGGTAGTGAAGAATCAAGTAAGATGCAAATATATAATCAAACATTAAAAGATATATTAGGTGATAAATTAGAAATTATCGATAGATTAAAAGAAGATGGAGAAATAATAAGTGCTAAAAAGGTTAGAGCTTTACTTGAAGAAGGTAAGATTGATGAAGCACTTAAATATTGTCCAAATGAATGTAGCTTAGTGCTTAGAAGTATTGCGATGGTGAAATATGGAAGCAAGTGATATTTTAAAAGCCAGAGAAGAAAGAATAAAGATAATTAAAAAAGATATTGATAAATATCAAATTATATCAGTTCATGCTAATATTGCTGGAATGAATAAGAATACAAAAGAAGCATATTTTTTAGTAAATCATTTTTCTAAATTGATTGATAATTTAAATCCATGTATGCAAGTTGTTAAAGAAAGTGATGATGGAATATATAAATTATTTTATTTTAATAAAGATAAGAATTTAAAAGAAGAATGTGTTAAGATAGAAGAAAATGATAATTTAGGTAGATTTATTGATTTAGATGTTTTTTATAATAGTGATAAATCAGAATCAAGAGGTACTTTGAGAAAGTGCTTCATATGTAATGAACCTGCCTTTGTGTGTGCTAGATTAAAAAGACATAGTGATAGTGAAATTAATGGATATATTAAGATTAATGTGCTTAATTATATGCATAATATCATTACTGAATATACAAATGTTGCGATTTTAAAAGAACTTGATTTAGAACCTAAATTTGGACTTGTATGTAAAAACTTTAAATCAAGTCACAAAGATATGAATTATGACCTAATGATAAAGGCTAAAAATGCGATTGTTGGTGAATTTTATTCATTCTTTGAACTTGCATATTTAAATGATGATATTGAATATATTAAAAAAGAAATGCGTCATATTGGTGCGTCTTTAGAAACAAAGATGTTAATTGCGACATCTAATATCAATGCATATAAGGGTTTAATCTTTAATCTCGGAATATTACTTTGTGCACTTGGATTAAAATTAAAATCTAATACTGATTTAAGTATCTTTGAATATGTGGAAATATTAAGTAAGGGAATATGTGATGAATTAAAAGAAGGTAGTGATACCTTTGGTAAAATTGCATATCAAAAATATGGTATTTTAGGTGCAAGAGGAGAAGCAGAATCTGGTTTTGTGCATTTACAAGATTGTATGAATATATATAATTTTGAAGATGATTTAATGGATGCACTTATTTATTTAATTATTAATATTGAAGATACTACTTTACTTAAAAGATGTGGTAGTATTGAAAAATATAATTTTATAAAAAATGAATTTAAAGAAAATAAGAATCATGATTATTTAAATGATTTATGTTTAAAAGAAAACTTAAGCTTTGGAGGAGCAGCTGATTTATTGATATTAGCTTGTTTCTTAAAAGAAATAAATAAAATATTTGAACTAGGAATATAAGAGGAGAAAATATGAGAGAAGTAAGAGTAAGTGAAATTACTGATAAGATTGAGGAGATGTTCATTGATGCATGTCGTAATATTCCATGCAATATTTTAGCATCTTTAAAAGAAGCTAAAGAAAAGGAAGAATCACCACTTGGAAAAGAAGTAATAGAAAGAATTATTCAAAATGATGAACTTGCAAGAGATAAACAATTACCTATATGTCAAGATACAGGTGTTGCTGTAGTATTTTTAGAAGTTGGTTATGATGTTCATTTTGATGGTGATATATATGAGGCTGTCAATGAAGGTGTTAGAAGAGCATACATTAATGGTTATTTAAGAAAATCTGTTGTTAAACATCCTCTAGATAGAGTTAATACTAAGGATAATACACCTGCAATTGTGCATGTTAAATTAGTTAAAGGTGATAAGGTTAAAATTGATGTTGCACCTAAGGGTGGCGGATCAGAAAATATGAGCTTAGTTAAAATTTTAATTCCTGCAGATGGAGTTGAAGGTATTAAAAAACTTGTACTTGATACTGTATTTAAGGGTGGTGGTAAACCATGCCCACCTATCATTGTTGGTTTAGGTATTGGTGGTAATCTTGAACAAAGTGCACTACTTGCTAAAAAAGCTCTACTTAGAGAAGTTGATGATGTAAATGAAGATCCAATTCTTGCTAAATTGGAAAGTGAATTGAAAGAAGAAATTAATGCTCTTGGTGTTGGTCCTATGGGATTTGGTGGAACACAAACATGCCTTGCTGTTAAGGCTTTAGCATATCCTTGTCATATAGCATCCCTTCCACTTGCAATCAATATTCAATGCCATGCTGCAAGACATAAATCTTATATATTTTAGGTGATAAAAATGATTAAAAAATTACATTTACCATTAAGTGAAAAAGAAATTTTAGATTTAAGAGCAGGCGATCAAGTTGAATTAAGTGGAGTTGTTTACACTGCAAGAGATGCTGCTCATAAGAGATTTGTGGAATTATTAGAACAAGGAAAAGAACTACCAATGGATATTAAGGGTGGAGCTATTTATTATGTAGGTCCTACTCCTGCATCTCCAGGTCGTGTAATTGGTTCAGCTGGTCCTACATCAAGCTATAGAATGGATCCTTATAGTGAAGCAATGATGAAGGAAGGCCTTAAAGTGATGATTGGAAAAGGCCCAAGAAGTAAAGAATATAAAGATATGCTTGTAAAATATAAGGCAGTATATTTATCCGCAATTGGTGGTGCTGCTGCAAGCATTGGTGATTCTATTAAAAAATGTGAGCTTATCTGCTACGAAGATTTAGGTGCTGAGGCAGTAAGACGATTAGAAGTTGAAAACTTCTTTGCGATTGTAACTTATGATACGAAAGGAAATGACTTATTCGAAGATGGAATTAAACAATACAAAAAATAAGAATAGAATTATTATTGTATTGCTTGTATTGGTTTTATCGATTTTCCTAATTGCATGTAAAAAAGATGTTGATGTAGATAAAAATAAGGACAAAGAAATAACATATGATGATACTGTCTTTCCAGAAGAAATGAAAGCTTCATTAAAAGGAAAGAAGGTATATGTTACTTCAATTGGTCAATCTAAAGATATTGAAGAATACAAAGAAGTAGTATTAGATAATGTTGATTATTTTACATATGAAGTAAATAATTTTCTAGAAGCATCTGATGTAGATGATGATAGTGCTGTACTACTTTTTGTAGGCTGTAGTATTAAGGCCTTGGCTGCTAGTGAATTGACACTAGATGATGAAATAGCAAGAGCTAATGCTTTTGTGTCTAAATGTAGGCGTGGAAAGATTAGCTTAATCTGTATTCACATTGGTGGTCTAAGCAGACGTGGTGCTACATCTGATCAATTGATTGAATCCTTATTCCCATATGCTAACATGAATATTTATCTAAGTTCTGGTAATGAAGATGGATTACTTTCTGATTTATCACATAAGAATAATGTGTATGCATATGAAATTACGACAACACTTGAATTAATAAAAGCAACAGAACTTTTATTTAAGGGTGAATAAGATGTTTATCACAATAGTAGTATTAGTTTTGATGATTGGCTATCTTACTTATATTGTGCTTGAAAAAATATATATAAATAAGATAAGAAAATCATTTAAATACCTTATTCATGTTAATGGAATTAGAGGAAAATCAACAACTACTAGATTAATTGATGCTGGTTTTAGAGCCTGTGGCTATAAGGTTTTTAGTAAAACTACAGGTACTAAGCCGATGTACATTAATACTAATAATGAAGATGTATTAATTAAAAGATTGGGTAATGCGAATATTCGTGAACAAATCCAAATGATGAGACGTGCATATAAGGAAGGTGCAGAGGTCTTAATATTAGAATGTATGGCAGTTAAACCAGAACTTCAAAAAATATCTGAAGAGATGATATTAAGAAGTGATTGTACAGTTATTACAAATGTACGTGCAGACCATTTGGATGAGATGGGTAGTACTTTAGAAGATATCGCATATTCTTTTTCTAACACAATTCCAAATAAGGGAATATTAGTATGTGGCGAAGATAAGTTTTTAAATATCTTTGAAGAAAATGCGAAAAAAAAGGATGCTAAGGTATTGCTTGCAAGTGAATATGATGGTGATAATTTAGAAACATTTAAAGAAAATATTGCGTGTGCACTAGAAGTTGCGAAAGCATTTAATCTTGATGTAAATAAATTCTTTGAAGGAATGAAGAATTATCATCATGATATTGGAGCATATGAAAAGATAAAATATGATAACACAATATTTTTAAATGGTTTCTCTATTAATGACCCAGAATCAATTAGAATAGTATATAATCAAGTAATAGAAGAATATGATTATAATTCATTAACAATCCTACTTAATAGTAGATTTGATAGACCTAGTAGGGTAGTACAACATATTGAGCTTTTAAGTAATTTAAAAGCAAAGAAGATTTTAATATATGGATCTAATCCTAATTACATTATTAAAAGATTGAAAAAGAATGGAATTAGTATAGAAGTTAATCGATTACACAAAATTGAAGATTTAAATCATGAAGATATAATTTTCGCAATTGGTAATATCGGTGGAAAGGGAATGAAAATACTTGAGTATTTCAGAAAAAATGGTGAAAAGCTATGACAATTGATTTCAATGTGTTGGTATTAGGTATTTTAATTAGTATCATTTTTTATGAGATTACTCATATTTCTCCAGGTGGTATTATTGTACCGGGATTGCTTGCAATGTATATTAATCAGCCGCAAAGAATTGTGTACACAATAATTGTTGCTGTTATTACTTATTATATTGTGAAATTTATTTCGAGGTATTTGATTATTTTTGGTAAACGTAGATTTGCGATAATGATAATTATTAGTATTTTATTGAATATTGTTTTGGAATTAATTATCAATGGACTCTCAATTCATTTATTGAGTATATCCTTAATTGGATACACAATTGCGGGTCTAATTGCGAATGACATTTCAAAACAAGGAGTAGCAAAAACTATTCCTTCGCTTGTTGTTGTAATGTGTATTATTGAGTTTGTGGTCTTTATCGGAAATATCATAGGAGCATAAGATGGTAGTTAAAGATAAGAGCCCCAAATACATAAATATTTTACTTGCCTTTTGGGGTGCACTACTTATCGTAATATATATGCTTACAATTACTACAAGCACATCAACGAAAGACCGCTATTACGAAATAATGGAAAGTGCAAGCCAAAAAGCAGAACTTGCTTTTCAAAAAATAAAAGAAAAGAAACAAGAATTAGGTTTAAGCTTAAGTAGTGAAGATAAATATCAAAGTGGTATGTTAGGTCCACTTCATAGTAAGATTCAAACTACTGAAGGAGAACCTGCAGCTAAAAGAACAAGCACAAATCCTAATTTTGCAGCTGTATACATTAAGATGTTTAAGGAAGCTAATTTAAAAAGCGGTGATGAAATTGCGATTGTTACATCGGGATCTTTCCCTGCATTAAACATTTCAGCAACAATTGCGGCGCAGGAATATGGACTTAAATTTATATCTATGACAGGTATTGGTGCTTCTAGTTATGGTGCTACAGATATTAGTTTTACTTATTTTGATATGGCCAATTATTTATACGAACTTGGTATATATGAGAATAAGTTAGATTATGTATCCTTTGGTGGTGCTTATGATGATGGCTCAGAATTTCCTAATGATGTAAGAGAAGAATTGATGCTAAGAATTAATTCTAGTGCTGTAAAGTTCATAAGTGAAAGTGATTTTAAGAAAAACATTCAAAAAAGAATAGAATATATTGAAGAAAAATGTCCAAATTTAAAATTATTTTTAAATGTTGGTGGAACAATTGTGTCGATGGGAAATGGTTATACTAATGCTGTTAATTATCGTGGTTTAGTAAAACCTAATTATTTGACTTTAAATAAATCTAGTACTGATTTGGATCATAAGGGTCTACTAGAAACTTATTTAGAAAATGGCATTCCGATTATTCAAATGTTGAATATCACAAAGATAGCATATGAATATGGTTTACCTCAAGATCCAGCTGGCATTCCTGCTGTTGGTGCTGGTGATGTTTATTTTGAAACTAAATATTATATCGCAATTCCAATTATGGGAATCGTGATATCAATAGTGATGTTAAGTTTTTATTTTATAGTTAGAAAAAAATATAATTTATAGGAGAAGAATATGAAAAGATTAATTTATTTTATTGAAGATGATGAAAACATCAATGAACTCGAACGAGAAACATTAGAAAAGAATGGTTTTGAAGCTTTTGGTTTTTTAGAACCTAAATCTTTCTTTAAGAAATTAGAGGTTAGCAAACCAGAATTAATTATTTTAGATTTAATGCTTCCAGGAATGAGTGGCTATGAAGTCTTAAAAATCTTAAAAGAGAATAAAGAAACTGAGGAAATTCCTGTAATTATCGTTAGTGCTAAATCATCAGAACTTGACATCGTTAGAGGTTTGGATATGGGTGCTAGTGATTATATCACAAAGCCATTTGGCTTACTTGAATTTATTTCACGTGTTAATGTTAACTTGCGTAAGGTAGGCATGCACAAAAATAAGATTTTGAAAGCACGTGATTTAAGTTTAGATATTGTGAAACACAAGGTATATTATAAAGATATTCCTTTAGATTTAACATCTAAGGAATATGATATCGTCCAAATATTACTTGAAAGTGTATCAATTGTAGTAACACGTTCTAAATTATTAAAACACATTTGGGGTTATGATTTCTTAGTTGAAACAAGAACTCTTGATATGCATATAAAAGCAATCAGAGAAAAACTTGCTGCATACACAAGTGATGTATATATTGAAACAGTACGTGGAGTTGGTTATATAATCAATGAATAGAGGTAGAAAATGAAGGATGAGATTATTCGTCGTAATGCGTTTATTACTGGAATAAGCTTACTTATCTTTTTCTTATTTTCGTTTTCTTTTTCATCATATTACAACCTCCGTTCAATGGAAACACAATTAATCAATATGTCAAATGTTGTGTCTAATCAAATTATGGAGACATCAACTGATGAAGAATTGAATAGTGTTGTCGATAGTTTCACGAAGAATCAAGAATGGTTACAAATTACTATTTGTAACAGCCACGGAAATATTGTGAAAGACTCAGAAAATGATATGATCGGAGTGACTATTTCTGCATCAATTAGTGATAGTGAATTATTAAGAGCTAATGAAGCAAGTACAGATAATGATAGAATATATGTAGATCAACAAAGGATTTATTATATTAAGATATTATCTAATGATATTATTATGAGAACATCTACGGAATATTCATTTAATACTTCCTTCTTGTATATGAATTTATTGGTATTATTAATTCTTTTAATAATCGGTCTATTCTTAAGTATTTTCTTTTCTAAGAAGACATCAGAAAATATTGTGGAAATTGTGGAAAAGATTGATTCCCATTTAAAGACCATCAATGAAGGCGAGTATAAAGAAATTGAGGATAGTCATAGATATAGTGAAGTAGAAAATGTGTTAAGAGAAATCAATGAAGTAAATAAGAATATTTTAAAATCTATGCAAAGCATTAGATTTGAGCATTCAAAAATTGATTTTGTTATCAACAATATGGAACAAGGAATAATCATTATTAGTGAAAATGAAGAAATATTATTAATAAATGATTATGCTAAAGAAGTATTAAATATTAGTGGCAAGGTAGAAGAGAATATCAATTATCATCGTGTATTAACAATTGATTTACTACTTTCAAATATTGAAAAAGCAATTAAAAAACATGAAGATGAATATTTTGATATTGTTGATCGTGTGAAAGAAAAAATATATGCTACATCAATTGATTATTTAAAAAATAAATGGTTTAGTGATAATCAAGAAATAGGTTTATTTATTGTCCTTATGACTGATGTTACCGAAAAGCGAACAAATGATGAATTGAAAGCAGAATTTATTTCTAATGCATCACATGAATTAAAGAGCCCAATTACCTCAATTAGAGGCTTTTCCGAATTGTTGCTAGCAATCAATGATAATGCAGATGAAAAAACAAAGAAATATTTGAATGTTATATATAATGAATCAATTAAAATGAAGATGACAATTGATGAATTATTATACCTATCTAATCTAGAATACAGACGTAATCTAGAAGGAGATAAGGAAAAGGTTTATTTCAAAGATGTTATTTCAAGTACAGTTGAAGCTTATACAGAACAGGCTGATAAAGAATATATATCAATAATAGTAAATGTTGATGAGAATTTATATATTTATGAACAAACAAATTTACTTGATCATTTAATTAGTAATTTACTATCCAATGCGATTAAATATAATCGAAGAGGTGGTAAAGTTTACATAAATGTGGAAGAAAGAGATGCTAAGATAATCCTTACTGTTGCTGATACTGGTATCGGTATTGATGAAAAAGATATTGATAGAATATTTGAAAGATTCTATCGTATTGACCAAAGCCATAATCGAAGAAAAGGTGGTAGTGGTATTGGACTTAATATTGTGAAGCAGATATGTAATGTGTTAGAGGCCAAATTAAGTGTTGAAAGTAAAAAAGATGTTGGAACAAAATTTATTGTTGAATTTAAGAAGAACGAAGAGATTGAATAATATTCAATCTTTTTTTGTAAAGAAATCTTTATATATTCGCATATATTTTTAAAAAGTGATATAATATACAATGCTAGGTGTAGGAATACTTAATAAGGAACACAAGTGTGAATCTTGGACTGTCCCAGCAACTGTGATACGGATGAAATACCAAACCATTGCAAATATGTGAGAAGGGGTATGGAAGATGATGTTAAGCCAGGAGACTTGCCTAAGTAATTTAATATGAGGAAAGCTGTTTATAATGGAAAACGCTGGGAGACGATGGAAGTTAATAAATAGTTAAAAATTTTAATGTTTAAGAAAAGACTTTGTTTAATCTTAGTTTTATTACTTGGATTATTTGCTTTCGCATGTAAGAAAGCAGATGATGAGAAGAAGGATGGAGGAAATACTCCTGAACCACCAGTTGTTGAAACATACAAATCTTATTCAGTTAAGGTTGTAGATATTGATGGTAAAGTACTTGCTGAAAAGACTTTTTCTACTAAAGATCAAGCATCAGTATTAGATGCTATTAATAATGAAATGAATGCTGTAACATACAAGACTGATTATGGTACAAGCGTTGCTTCAATTTCAAACTCAATCGTTGATGCTAATTGGTATTTAGCACTTTATGAAAATGGTGCTTATGCTTCAACTGGTGTTGATGGTTTAGTAATTGATGATGGCGATAAATTTGAATTTATTGCTGAATGTTGGAACACTGTAGAATCAGGTTACGGCAAATTAGATGCTAGTGATGTATTAGTTGATAAGATTATTTATTCTTATATGAAGAATACTTTCTCTAAAGTTGTTGCTAATTCTAAAGATATGAAGACTGTTGATTATTGGTCAGCAATGAGTCTTTATATGATGAAGACAGCTGGTTATGATGCTAATTTATTTAATGCTAATAAATTTGATGCCGCTTTAAAGACTGCACTAGAAGCTGAAAACTTTGCTGAATATGATGGTGCTACATGGGGTAAATATTTCTATGCTGCTAGAGCACTTAATTTAGATTTAACAGCATTTGCTGCTGCATATACTACTTATATGACTAATTTAGCTGCTGATACTGCATACAATGAATACGCAACTCCATTCTATCTATCACCTGCTTATGCATTAAAGGTTACATCTGATGCTGTTACTGCTTTATCAACTACTGAATATAGAGCTGGCACTGAATGGGGTCTTGATGGTTGGAACTGGCAAATGACTAACTTATCAGTATTTAAGACTTTCACTTTAGAAGAATTAAATAATATCACTGCTGCTGATCAAGGAAATGGATGCTCAACTGCATTAATGTTACTTCCACTTGCTGCAAATAATATCAATGCAAGAGAAGTAAAAGATGAAAGTGGTAAAGATTTACTTCAATTAGTTCTTGATTATTATGATGCTGATTTAGGTCTTGTTAAATGGAGTAAAGAAGATACAGATATCAATTATTCTACAAACCAAATTTATGCTAGCTTAATGGCTTATAAAGCACAAAGAGATTCTGGAAAGGCTGTAAACATCTTTGCGTAAAAATATCCTGATTAAAGTCCTTATTACTGTATTTTTCTTATCACTCGCAATTGGAGCATTAATCATTGCAAAACAAGTAGAAAAGAAAAATGCAGTATCTCAAGATGTCGGCACAATCACTATTGAGATTGTGACACTTGATAATAAGGTGAATAAAAGGGAATTTAATTATAAAGAGGGAGATTCTGTTTGGTCAATTATTAAAGAAAACTACACTGTAAGATATAGCGAAACACAAACTGGTGTATGGTTATATGACATCGATGATGTTAAAACTGATTTTACTACTACATATCTAGCTATCTATGTTGATGATGTTTATTCAAATTACACCATAGATGGTATTAAAATAAAGGATGGATTAGTAGTAAGTTTAAGGGAAACTAAGCTATGAGAAAAAAACTAATCTTAAAAGTTGTAGTAACTGCTATTCTTACAGCGATTATATTTGTTCAAGAAGAAGCTCTATCATTTATTCCTAATGTTCAACTTACAGTATTACTATTAGTACTATATGGAGCATATTGTGGCCCTAAGTGGGGAACTGCAATTGTGTTAATGCATGTACTATTAGATAATCTATTTGTAGGTTCAATGACCTTATATGTAATCTTACCAATGTTTATTGGTTGGGAAACAATAATGCTTGCAAGTTATTTTGTGAGAAAGAAAAATATCTATGTAAAAGCAACAGTTGCAGGAATTGGAGCATTATTGTATTGTTGGATCTTCGTCTTATCAAGTGTAGTTTTTTATAAAGTCGATTTCAAAGCCTATGTTATTGCTGACATACCATTTGAAATTGTGTTAGTGGCATGTTCTGTTATCACAGTATTGTGGTTATATAATCCACTTTACAAAGCATTAAAGAAAAATGATGTTTATTTAATTGATAATGATGAACAAGTAATTATCGACCAAACAAATGAATAATAAAAAAAACGATTTTTAAAAGAAATTTTAGAAATCGTTTTTATTTTTTATTTAATTTACAATTGAAAATTATTATAATATAATATAATTGGGTGAAGATTATGTTGAAAAATTATTACTTAAAGATTAGTACGATCAAAGAAGAAGTAATTGAGGGATTTTCAAATAATGATGAATATAAAGATATCACTAATGCTGCAAAAAGAAAAGAAAAAATAGCAAGGGATATCTTGTTTAAGTATGTAGTAGAAAAAGAAAATCTTGATTCAACATTAGTATTTAATCAATATGGTAAACCTGATTTCAAGGATGGCACTTATCATTTCAACATCTCTCATTCTAATGATATGTGTCTAATGTCATTAAGTGATGAAGAAATTGGTGTTGATGTTCAATATATTCAAAATTTTAAAGAGGATAGATTGGATAGATTAACAAGAAGAGTTTATAATGATAATGATTATAATTTCTATAATACTGATGATAATACTACTTTTACGCAAATCTGGACTATTAAAGAAGCATATTTAAAATATATTGGTCTTGGTTTAATTAAAAATATTCATGATATTGTGATTGATTATGAAGATAATACTGTTGTATACGCAAATTATCCAATTGCGAAATATATTACCTGTTATTGTGATGGTTATATTGCAAGTTTTGTGGGTGCTCATTTGACTAAGAAAATGGAAAAGAATTTATTTAAAGAAAGAAATCTTTGCGTAATTCCTGACTTGATGAATAAAGAATAACAATTTCAATTGTTGTTCTTTTTTTATATGACTAAATATGGTATAATAATAAAAGAAAAAGAGGTAAATATGTTAGAAATTATTAAAAATCAAAGAAGTGAATATTATATTGTGAATAATAAGGATGCTAGCGTATGTGAAAGATTTGCAGCTAGTGAACTTGAAAAATATTTATATTTAAGTACTAATTGTCCACTACCTATATATTCTGATAAGTGCGATAAATATGGTAAAGAAATTATAATTGGTAGGGCACGTGGCAATAAGAAAGATGAAAGATTAAATAATTTAAGTGATGAAGCTTTTATAATTAAAGAAGTTGGTGATGATTTAATTATTGATGGTAATTCACCAAGAGCTATTTTATATGCAGTATATCGTTTCTTAGAAGATTATATTCATTTTCGATGCTTTGCGTCTGATTGTGAAACTTATAAGGAAGTAGATGATATTGTGTTTAAAAATGAAATCATCTTTGATTTCAAATTTGAATATCGTGAAGTATATTTCACTGATGCTTTTACATCTTGTTTTGCATCTAAAAATATGTTGAATAGTAATTTGGCTGATTTAGGCGAAAGAGAAGGCGGTAAAAATAAATGGTTCAATTTCCACCATTCATTTTCTGATATTGTTAGTCCAAAAGAATATTTTGATACACATCCAGAATATTTTTCATATATTGATGGTCATAGAGTAAAGGAACATACTGAACTTTGTTTATCAAATGAAGATGTATTTAAACTTGCTGTTGAAAAAGTGAAAGAATGGAAAAGAAATCATATGGATTGTCATATCTTTTCTGTAGCTCAAGATGAATGGATGGGTCACTTTATTAAGATGGCATGTGAATGTGATAAGTGCAAGGCCCTTGATGATAAAGAAGAAGCACAAAGTGCATCGATTATTAATTTTGTGTCTAAAGTTGCAAGAGAGGTAAATAAGGAATATCCAGATGTGTTAATACATACATTTGCATATCAATATTCACGTAAACCTCCAAAAACTTTAATACCAGATAAGAATGTAATTGTGAGATTATGTAATATTGAATGTTCATGGTCAAGATCAATTGAAGAAGAATATAGAATGAATCCAAAGAGTAGAGGTGGTTTATTCTATGATGATTTCATGAAATGGTCAAAAATTACAAATAGACTTTATATTTGGGATTATGCTGTTAATTTTAGAAATTATTTACTTCCTTTCCCTAATTTGAGAAGTATGACTAAAAACATTGAATTCTATAAGAAAAACAATGTGAAAGGCTTATTGATGCAAGGTAATTTCTCTCACGGTGGTGGAGGATACTTAGATAAACTAAAAGCATATATTGCCGCTCGTTTTATGCGATATGATAATCTTGTACTTGAAGATGAAGTAATGGAATTCTGTAAAGCATATTATGGAAAGAAAGCAGCTAAAGCTGTATTTGATTTTATATTCTTATTTGAAGATGCTGTTAAGGGATATGATTTATGGTTATATGATGATAGTGATCATCCTATGTTTACTGATAAATTAGAAGAACAAGCTGCTAATTTACTTAATAAAGCATATATTGAAACTGAAGCTAAATATCGTTTTAGATTAGGTGAATTATCACTTAATTTAGCTTATCTAAATTTAACAAGATTAGATATGGATGTGAAAGATCGAAATGAAATGATTGATGATTTTAGTGAGGCAGTTAAGGCTCATCATATAACTGAATTATTTGAAAGAACTAAATTAGAATATTCAATTGATGTGATGAAAAAAAGTCAATATGCGAAGAAAAGAGATAATTGGCAATCACTATATTATATAATGCAATAAAAAAATAAGTTCTAATTATCATTAAAGATGATTAGAACTTATTTTATATTTCTTATATAATTCCATAAGAATAAGAATAATAAAGAAAGAATTATTAGAATTGTGATTATAAGATATTTCTTATTAACAATTTTTTTCTTTATTATCAAAACATAAACAATAAAACAAGAATATGCAGATAAAGAGAATAATACTAAGAATAAATAATATAAGAAAGAAATCATATCACAAATAGATGTTCAAGATATGAACATGTTTCCTTTCTTGCTATCCATTCAATAAGCATATTTATAATATCATTAATAATTATAAACAAAACTATTGGAAAAATCACAAGTGTGAAAGCTGGATTAAAATGATATGCATCAATAAATTTAAGGTGCATAAGCGATGAAAAGGCACGTGTGACGCCACAGGTAGGACAATCATAGCCTGTAAGTATCTTAATTAAGCATATGCTATGACCAATAAATTCTGTTGTTGGAATAATCGCAAATGTGATAAATAAAGCTAAATATATGATTATTCTAATTATTCGTAAAATAAGTTTAAGTAATTTTATATTTTTCATATTAATATTATACCTTTTTTACAAACGTTTTACAACAAAAAAATAGATAACAAGTGTTGAATAAATATAATAAAAATAGTAAAATAATAGTAATAATTATTTAGAGGTGAATATTATGAAATATTATGTTAAAGATTACAAATCATTATTAAGTCTAAAAGAAACTGAAGTTGCTATAAAATTGGTAAAAGATAATTTTGAAAGAGAATTAGCTTCATCATTAAATTTACTTCGTGTATCTGCACCACTTTTTGTTCAACCAAAGACTGGTTTAAATGATAACTTAAATGGTTATGAAAAAGCTGTTGGTTTTACACATGTAGAAACAGGAACATATTTAGAAGTAGTTCAATCGCTTGCTAAATGGAAAAGATATGCTTTAAAGAAATATGATTTTGAAGTAGGTACAGGCTTATATACGGATATGAATGCGATTAGACCATTTGAGGAATTAGATAATATGCATTCTTGTTATGTTGACCAATGGGACTGGGAAAAGGTAATTACTAAGGAACAAAGAAACTTTGATACTTTAAAAGAAACAGTTAAAAAGATTTATTCTGCCTTACTTAAAACTGAAGAAAAATTAGTAAAAGAATTCCCTGCTTTAAAACAAGATTTACCTGCAGATATTAAGTTTTTAACTACAAGTGAATTAGAAGATATGTATCCTAGTTTATCTAGAAAAGAAAGAGAAAATGAAATATGTAAGAAATACAAAGCAGTATTCCTAATGCAAATTGGTGGTAAATTAAAAGATGGCGAACCACATGATGGTAGAGCTGCTGACTATGATGATTGGAGTTTAAATGGTGATATCCTTCTTTGGTACGAACCATTAAAGATTGGTTTTGAATTATCTTCTATGGGTATTAGAGTAGATGAAAACTCTTTACTTAGCCAAATAAAAGAAAAGAAAGAAGAATATAAATTAGAATTCCCATATCATCAAGGAATCTTAAATAAGACTCTTCCTTACACAATTGGTGGTGGTATTGGTCAATCAAGAATTTGTATGTATATGTTAAAGAAAGTCCATATTGGTGAAGTACAATCATCATATTGGAGTGATGAAGATATTGAAGAATTCAAGAAATATAATATCAATTTATTATAGAGGAATACATGGGATTAATTATTTGTAAGACTAAGGATCAAATATTAACTAATTTTAAAATAAGATTTGAAGTGTTTAATAAGGAACAAAATGTGCCTTATGAATTAGATATGGATCTTGCTGAATTCAATGGAGAAATGTTTTTGTATGCTGATGAGAATGAAGAATATGTAGCATGTGCGAGAATGATTTATGAAGAGAACAGAGCACATATTGGTCGCATTGCAACATTAAAAGAATATCGTGGAAGAGGCTATGCAACTAAGATGATTTCCTCAATTGAAAAGGTAGCACAAACACTTGGATACCATGAAGTCTATATTGAAGCTCAGCTTGATAAATTAGATTTCTATGAGAAATTAGGTTATGTTGCATATGGCGATATTTTCATGGATGCTAATATGGAACATACTTATATGAGAAAGAAAATATAAAGCTCTTTATTGAGCTTTATATTTTTTATAATAGGAAGTTTTCAATTAGTTAAAAATATTACTTACATAAAAATTTTAAAAGTGATATAATAAATATGTAGGTGATTATTATGGAAAACAAGCTAACAGAAAAAGAAATATTTGAAAAATTAAAAAATTTAAAAGAAGAAGATGTAATGATTCATGTGAGTATTAAAGATGGAAGATTGAAGGTGGAAAATGCTGAATCAAGGATAACTTCAGTGTATCCATTTTTTGTATGTGTAGAGAGTAAAATAGCACATTATACAGAGCCATTCACAATAAAATTAGTCGATATTGCAATTGGAAAAGTAAAGATAAAGGAATTAGAATAAAAATATTATAAAAAAAGATAAAAAAAGTGAAAAAAGAAATATAAAAGTCTTGAATAAAATTGCATTTATTGGTAAAATATATATATGTGTAGATTGAAAAAAATCTGCATTCAATAAATACTCTATTTGGAGGGTTTTATGAATAAATTATTAGTCAAAAACATTTCTTTATTTGCTGGTGGGACGCTAGTCTTTTTAGCAGGTCTTTTTTATGTTTTAATGACAGATTTAAAAATGAACAATACAGCAACATGGCTATTCATTGGTATAATACTTGCTTTTGGAAGTAGTATCATGTTTTTGTTTTGCGAAAGTGCAAAAGAGAAACATGTACCATACTTTATTTTAAAAGGAAGTTCTATTTTACTTGCAATTGGCTATGTTGTTTTTTTATTTGTTTTTAAAGGATCAAAGATCGTAACTTCTATCAATTTAGAAGATAAAATAGCTCAAGCTAATGCAATTATTTTAATATCAGTAATTATTGCTATTATTGGTCTTGTATGTCAATTGGTTAATTTAGTCTTTAGTTATTTATTAAAAGACGAAGAATAAGAATATGTTGGACATTGAAAGAGCGAGTATCCTTAAAAGGATTGCTGCTTCTTTATTAGATTTTATTCTAGTACTCATCTTAAGTGTTGGTGCTGCTTGGTTGATATCTTTGATTACAAATTATAATGAACATATCGACAATGTAAATGAATATTATGATTACTACAATGAAAAGTATGATATTGATTTACTGGGTACTTCTGATAAATATAAAGATTTAACAAAAGAAGAACAAGAAGCATATGATGAAAGATTAGAACAAGCAAATTTAGAATACGCTAATGACAAAGAAGCAATTAAAGAATTTAACCTTGTTATTAATTTATCAATTATGATAATAAGTGTTGGTTTATTCTTTGGAATATTTATTACAGAATTTATCATTCCACTGATTTTTAAAAATGGACAAACAGTTGGAAAGAAAATATTTTCTATCTGCGTCATTAAAAATGATGGTGTCAAGGTATCTACTGTGCAATTATTTGCGAGAACTGTTATAGGAAAATATGTTGTTGAAACAATGATACCTGTATTACTTGCCCTTGCTATTGTGTTTGGTTTTATTGGCATAGCAGGAACAATTGTTATTGGTGGACTACTACTTGTACAAATTGTGTTATTATTTGCAACTAAGAATAGAACTCTTATTCATGATGCATTTGCGTATACTGTAGTAGTTGATAAAGAAAGTCAAAAAATATTTAATACTAATGAAGAAAGAATTAAATATAGAGAGAAACTTCATGAAGAAGAAGTTAATAGGGAAAAGACCTATTAGGAGAAAGGATAAAATATGAAAGTTGTTTTAGAGAATTTGACAAAGATCTTTCCAAGTAGGAACAAAGATGGTAGCGAAGTAGTTGCTGTTAATAATTTCACTTTTGAAATTCCTGATGGAAAATTAATTGGTCTTTTAGGACCATCTGGTTGTGGTAAGAGTACAACACTTTATATGATTTGTGGCCTTCAAGCTGCTACAAGTGGTAAAATCTATTTTGGTGATGATGATGTAACTAATCTAGAACCAGAGTCAAGAGGAGTTGGTTTAGTATTCCAAAATTATGCTTTGTATCCTCATATGACAGTTAAGCAAAACATCTTATTCCCACTTCAAAATTTAAAGGGTGAAGATAAATTAAGCAAGGATGAAATGTTGGAACGTGCTTACAATGTTGCTAAACTAGTTCAAATTGATGAGTTGATGAACAGAAAGCCTTCTGAACTTTCAGGTGGTCAACAACAACGTGTTGCTATTGCTCGTGCTTTAGTTAAGATGCCAAGAGTATTATTACTAGATGAACCATTATCAAATCTAGATGCTAGACTAAGACTTCAAACACGTGAAGAAATTAAACGTATCCAGAAATCTACTGGTATTACAACAGTGTTCGTAACACATGACCAAGAAGAAGCTATGAGTATTAGTGATATGATCGTTGTTATGAAGAAGGGTATTATCCAACAAATTGGTAAACCTCAAGATGTATATGATAGTCCAGTAAATTTATTCGTTGCTAAATTCTTAGGTACTCCACCTATTAACGTATTCAATGGTAGAGTTGAAAATGGTGCTATTTATATTGGTGAAGATAAGGTTGCTTCAGCTAATGGAATTGAAAATCAAGAAGTTATCATTGGTATTAGACCTGAAGGCTTTATCTTAAAAGAAAATGGTGCTTTAAAACTTAAACTTGCTAATGTTGAAGTAATGGGTCGTGATGTATCAGTTGTTTCAACAAAAGAAGAATCAGCAAATCCAATTATTAGAAGTATCATTGATGCTGATAATAAGATTGAAGAAGGAAAAGAAGAAGTTACATTTGATATTAAACCTAATAAGATTTTTATCTTCAATAAAGAAACTGAAGAAAGAATCTATTTAGAAGGTCAAACTCCAACATATGTTCCACAAAAAGAAGAAGAGAAAGTAGAAGAACCTGCTTTAGAAACTGTAGAAGAAACAGAAGCAGTTGAAGAAAATACTGAGGAATAATTATGGTTGAAAGTAGACATCAATGGAAGGCTTGGATATATTTAGCTCCTGCCATTGTATTACTTCTAATATTTACTGTATATCCAATATTTAACACAATTAGAATTTCATTTCTAGAAGGATATAATCCATTAGAAGCAATGAATGGTACTAAATATGCATTTAACCTTCAGAACTTTGCGAAAGTATTAAAGTATAAGAACTTCTTTAAATGTTTGAAGAATACCTTATTACTTTGTGTTATAACTGTTCCAGTTTCAACACTACTTGCTTTATTGATTGCAGTTTGTTTGAACTCTATTAAACCACTTAGTAGATTACTTCAAACAATATTCTTCTTACCTTATGTTACAAACTCAATCGCAATTGGTATGGTATTTGCAGCTATGTTTAATATGGTTGGTTCTGCTTATGGAACTCCTAACCAAATCATTACAACCGCGGGTATCATTAATAATATAATTGGAGTATTTGGACTTGGTCCAGTCAACTGGATTAACTCAGGTTCTACATACCTTGCTAATATGACTGTTATGGTTATTTATATTGTTTGGAATGCACTTCCATTCAAGATCTTAATCTTACTTGGTGGCCTACAAAGTGTTAATAAACAATATTATGATGCTGCTAAGGTAGATGGTACATCAAGAGCAAGAGTATTTTGGAGAATTACTGTTCCACTATTATCACCTATGATTGCATATGTTGTTATCACTGGTTTCATTGGTGGATTTAAAGAATATTCAAGTATCGTTGGTATTTTTGGTGAAAAGATGGGACCTGCAGATGATGCTGGTAGATTAAATACAATGGTAGGATTTATCTATAATGAATTGTATTCATCTACACCAAATTATGGACGTGCTAGTGCAGCTGCATTAATACTATTTGGTATTATTCTAATAGTTACTCTTCTTAACTTATACGTAAGTAAGAAGCGAGTACATTATTAGGAGGTGTGCTATGGCAAATGTTACTATGATTGAAAAGAACATGGAACAAGTAACAAGGAAACAAGCTGTTGTAAGAGTATTAGTTAAGATTTTAGTTTATGCATTCTTAATTATAATGGCTTTGATTATTTTGTTCCCATTCTATTGGATGATTAACTCATCACTTAAATCTTTAGAAGAATATAAGGAAACAATTCCAACATTGTTCCCTAAACATGTATTATTTAGAAACTATGCAGAAGCATTTGATACTGCAAGCTTAGGTTCATTATTTATCAATACATTATATGTTGGTTTAGTATCAACTGTATTATCATTAATTGTAACTGTGCTTTCAGCTTTCGCTTTTGCAAGATTGGAATTTAAAGGAAAGAACATCTTATTTGCAGGTTTACTTGCAACTATGATGATTCCTGGTGAATTATTTACTATTACAAATTATGCTACTGTAAGCATATTTAAATGGCAAAATACATTCTTAGTACTGATCGTTCCATTCTTAGTTAGTGTATTCTATATTTACTTGCTAAGACAGAACTTCTTACAAATACCTAATGAATTGTATTTGGCTGCAAAGGTTGATGGAACTAGTGATTTGAAATATCTATGGAAGGTTATGATTCCACTTTCACTTCCAACATTGATTTCAATTACTATCTTAAAGATGATGGGAGCTTGGAACTCCTATGTTTGGCCTCGTTTAGTTGCTAATGATGCAAATCATAAATTAATCACAAATGGTTTAAGAAATGCATTCTCAACAACTACGGGTGATGTTAACTACCCTGTGCAAATGGCAGCTGTTGCTATTGTATCAGCACCATTGTTCTTAGTATTTATATTCTTACGTAAATACATTATGAAAGGCGTAAGCCGTAGTGGTATAAAAGGTTAAAATTTTAAAGGGAGGATATATGAAAAAATTTAAAATTACTTTTATTTTCATGTTAATTCTTGCTTTAGCATTCGCTCTTGTTGGATGTACCAACGACGGAGGCAAAACAGGTGAATTCATGAGCATTGAAGAAATCGTTGCTAATGCAAAAGCATTATCAAACGACACTGGTTCTAGTCAAAATTATGAAAAGACAAAGCAACCTAATTTCACAGTTCCTGCTGGCGGATATGATGGCAGCAAAGTTGAAATTAAGTTCTACCATACAATGGGACAAAACTTAAGTACTGTATTAGAAAAATATATTACAGAATTCAATAAGACATATCCTAACATCATTGTTAATCATGAACAAGTTGGTGGATATGATGACGTTAGAAACCAAATTTCAACTGAATTAACAGTTGGTAATCAACCTAACATCGCTTATTGTTATCCAGACCATGTAGCACTTTATAACTTACCTGGTGCTGTTGTAACTCTAGATAACTTAATTGATGATCCTAACATTGGTTTAACAGCTGAACAAAAGGCTGACTTCATTGAAGGTTACTACAATGAAGGTAGACAATTTGGAGATGGATTAATGTATACAATGCCATTCTCTAAATCAACAGAAGTTTTATATTACAATGAAACATTCTTTACTGAAAACAATTTATCAGTTCCTACTCACTGGTTCAGTGAAGGTGAAAATGATACTACATCTTTAGAATATGTATGTAAGAAGATTAAAGAAATCGATCCTACATCTATTCCTCTAGGATATGACTCAGAAGCTAACTGGTTCATCACAATGTGTGAACAATGCGGTTCTGGTTATACATCAGCTAAAGATCCTCATTATCTATTCAATAATGATACTAATAAGGCTTTATTAAATGAATTTAGAACATGGTATCAAAATGGTTGGATTACAACTCAAACTATTTATGGTGCTTATACATCTGGTCTATTTGTAGCTGAAACAGGTACAAGATCATATATGTCAATCGGTTCATCTGCTGGTGCTACTCACCAAAGACCTGCTAAGGTTACAATTGAAGATGAAGATGGAAATGAAAAGAGCGTATATCCATTTAATGTTGGCATCGCATCTATTCCACAAATGAATCCTAACAGACCAAGAGTTATTTCTCAAGGTCCAAGCGTTTGTATCTTCAACAATGCTGGTGGTTCAAGTATTACTGATCAACAAATCGTTGCTTCATGGCTATTTGTAAGATATTTAGTTACTTCAGTTGAATTCCAAGCTGAATTCTCAATGGCTTCTGGATATGTTCCAGTATTAAAGTCTGTTGCTGAAAACCCAGTTTATAAGGCATTCACTGAAAAAGCTAATGGTGGAGATAATATTGCTGCTTTATCAGCTAAGGTTTGCTTAACTCAAGAATCTGCTTATTATACATCTCCTGCTTTCAATGGTTCATCTAAAGCTCGTGACCAAGTTGGTTCATTAGTTACTAAGGTATTATCTGGTCAAACTAGCAATGTTTATGGCTTCATCGCTGAAGCATTCGAAGATGCAATTGATGAATGTGAATATTAATAAATAGGTAAAACTATGAAAAAATTTATAAGATTATTCTCTATAATCTTATTCATGCTAAGTGCTTGCTTTTCATTAGTTGCTTGTAAACAAGAAACTGAAGAAAAGAAAGAAAACCAAAATCAAGAAGGAAACAATAATAATAACAATACTGGCCAAAGTGGGGATAATCCTGGTGGAAATACTGGAACAGAAGATCCACCAAACATTGATATCCCAGATCCTGGTGAAGATGGAAAAATTGATTATGCATCAGCTGTCAAATTAGATTTAAATTCTAGTACTTTAAAATATGAAGTTACAGTTAAATCATTTATTGATGGTGATACAACACATTTCAATCTTCCAGCTAATAACACTTTAGGTCAAGATTTTGTGAAAGCTAGATATCTTGCTGTTAATACTCCAGAATCTACTGGTAAGATTGAACCTTATGGTAAGACAGCATCAAGATTCACAAAAGCAAAATTAAGTGCTGCTACATCAATTTATATTGAATGTGATGGTAGTGATTGGGAACATGATTCTACTGGCAGCCGTTATCTTCTTTGGGTTTGGTATAAAACAGCTGAAGACAAAGATTATAGAAATCTAAATATCGAAATTTTACAAGAAGGTCTTGCTATTGCTTCTAACTCAGCACAAAACCGTTATGGTGAAGTTGCTGTTGCTGCTATCGAACAAGCTAAAAAATTACAGTTAAATGTATATTCTGGTAAAGAAGATCCAGATATGTATTATGGTACAGCAGTAGAAGCTACATTAAAAGAAATTAGATTAAATATTAGTGAATATAATGGAGTTAAGGTTGCATTCGAAGGTGTTGTAACAAAAGATTATAGTCAAACAGTTTATGTTGAAGATTATGATGAAGAATTAGGCATTTACTTCGGTATGCAAGTATATTATGGTTTCGGCGCTGCCGGTCCAATCTTAAACGCTTTAAGTGTTGGTAACCGTGTTAGAGTTGTTGGTACTGTTCAATATTATGAGAACGGTGGTACTTATCAGGTTTCTGGCTTGGAATATGATTTAATGCATCCAGATAGCCCAGAAAATACTCAACTTATAGAAGAAGGATTAAAAGCAGCTTATACTGTTACAAGTCCTGAAACATTCTTAAGTGAGAAGACAGTTGATTTCGTTATTGAAGATGAAGAAGGAAATGAAACACAAGTTAGTAAAACTTATAAGTATGGCGAACTTGTAATGAATTCTTCAATTCAAATGAATGATTTATATGTTGTTGCTGCATACACTACAACTGATGAAACTAGTTCATCAAAGGGTGCAATAACATTAAAATGTACATGTAATGGTCAAAATATTACTGTACGTACTGTAGTGTTGTACAAGGATTCAGCTAAGACACAATTAGTTACTGAAGACGAGTACTTAAACAAGACCATTACAGTAAAGGGTATTGTAGATTATTTCAGTGGTTCTTATCAAATCAAAGTATTTTCTGCAAAACAAATTACTGTTAATGAATAAAAAAGAGAACTAAAAAAGGAGAAAAAAATGAAAAAGTTCACAAAATTCTTTATGTTTCTTCTAGTCGCAGTTCTTGGTTTATTTGCATTCGCTTGCGATAAAGACACAAATAAACCAGATGATCAAGAAGGCGGAGGAACAAAACCAGAAATCCCAGCTGAATTAAAAACAGCTATCGACTACATCGATGCTTTATATCGTGATAAAGCTGGTGTTACTACTGCAGACTGGGCAGTTGTTGCTAAATCAACAGGCCTAGATGTTGCATGGACTGTAACTGTAACTAAAGGTCAAGCTAGTGACGTTGTAGTTACATTAAATGCTGATGGTACTCAATATACTATCGACGTAAATGAAAAATCAAGCACTGAAATTGCTTATACATTGAAAGCTACTATTACTTTAGATGGCAAAGAAGTTACTAAAGAATATTCTTTCACTGTACCAGCATTTAAAGAATTATCATATGCTGAATACATCGCTGCTGAAAAAGGCGCTGTAGTTACTGTTAAGGGTGTTGTTACAGCTGTTATCGGTAAGGCTAAAGGAAATTCTTCTAACTGCTTATATTTACAAGATGCTGATGGTGCATATTATGCATATGGTCTAAGTGAAGACCCATCTGCTGAAGGTGAAAACCAAGTTAAAGAAGGTATGGAAGTAAGAGTTACTGGTACTAAGGATATCTATTCTGGTACATTAGAAGTAGCTAAATGCTCATACGAAATCTTAAATAAGGAAATCGCTACTGTTCCAGTTGCTGATTACACAGCTACATTCACTGCTGCTCAATCATTAAAAGATGAAGCATTAGTTGGAAAACAAGGCTTACTTGTTACAATTAAGGGTGTTACATTATCAGTTGAAACAGAAGATGATTTAGCAAGTGGTTATTATAAATTCAAATTAGGTTCATTAGAATCTTATATTAGAATTTCTTCATCTGTATGTCCATTAACTAAAGATGATCAAGCTACATTCAAAGCTAGCCACAAAGCTGGTTACACTGCTGATGCTACTGGCGTTGTATGTGTTTATGATGGTGCATTCTACTTAACTCCAGTTACTGCTGATGCATTCTCTAATTTACAACTTCCTGCTCTTTCTGATGCTGAAGCTGTTGCTTATGAAAAGGGTGCTTTACTTGCTCCTGTAACTGCTGTTGATGAAGACAAAGTTGTTGAATTACAAACTGCTGGTTTAGCTTATAGCGAACAAGTTTCTATTTCTTGGGCTTCTGACAATGCATGTGCTGTTGTTGCTGAAGATGGCTCTAAAGTTACATTCACTTTACCTGCTGAAGCTTGCAAAGTTACTTTAACTGCTACATTAAAAGCTGGTGAAGCTACTGATACAGTTACATTTGAAGTTGCTGTTGATGCTGCATCAAGCACTCAATATATCGGCAAGAAAGTTGAAACAGTTGCTCCTGGAACATACAAGATTGCTATGGATCAAAGCGCTGTTGCTGGTTATGGTGTATTATATGCTGATGGCGCATTAAACGATAAAGGTGCTTTAACTGCTACTGATAAACCTGCTAAAGCTGCTGATTTCGTACTTGCTGCCGTTGAAGGTAAAGAAAATACTTATACTATTAAATTAGGTGACAAATATCTAGTTGCTTATAGAAATGGTAATTATAATAACATGAAGTTAGATGCTGCTGCTGGCGAATGGGTATACGATGCTACATTAGGCGTATTAACAGCTACTATCTCTTATGAAAAAGATGGCGCTGCTGCTACAGCTGTTGTTTACTTCGGTTCTTATGAAAACAAGGGTAAAGTTGGCAATACATTTGCATTATCTGAAACTAAGTACATTAGTGGCGATAACGCTTCTAAGATTGGTGTTTCTCAATTCCCTGGTTACTTATATACATTACAAGAAGCTGAATTAGTTGCAACTAAACTTGCTACTATGGCTGCTGGAACATACAAGATTGGTATGGATCAAAGCGCTGTTGAAGGCTATGGTATGTTATTTGCTGATGGCGCATTAAACGATAAAGGTGCTTTAACATCTACTGATAAATTAGCTAAAGCTGCTGATTTCGTTGTTGCTGCTGTTGAAGGTAAAGAAAATACTTATACTATTAAATTAGGTGACAAATATCTAGTTGCTTATAGAAATGGTAATTATAATAACATGAAGTTAGATGATGCTGCTGGTGAATGGGTATATGATGCTACATTAGGCGTATTAACAGCTACTATCTCTTATGAAAAAGATGGCGCTGCTGCTACAGCTGTTGTTTACTTCGGTTCTTATGAAAACAAGGGTAAAGTTGGTAATACATTTGCATTATCTGAAACTAAGTACATTAGTGGCGATAACGCTTCTAAGATTGGTGTTTCTCAATTCCCTGGTTACTTCTATACTGCTGAATTAAAACCTATCGGTGGTGGAAATGAAGAACCTCCAGTTGAAGATGTTAAATCTGCATTCTCTGCTGAAAAAGTTGAAGGCGAATTAGATCTATTAGGTCAAGCATTCATCGCTGATGTTAATGAAAAAGCTGGAACTGAGTGGTCAAGTGCTAGTGATATTGATACAGATCATTGTGATTCTAGTCAATTAGTTACATTCTATACTGCTGAAGGTATGGCTGATAAATGGGGTTGGTTATTCCAAGCATTATCTGATTTAGAAGGTACTGGAGCTCATGATCCAAGTGCTGCTGATTTTGATTTAGCTAACCATAAACCATTCTTCTTTGCTAACCTTTGCGGATTCCTTACTAGAACTGAACACAAAGATACACACTTTGGTTCTGTAAGTATGGATTTCTCTGATGAAGCAAACTTCAATGCTATCATGGATAAATATTTATTCACTAATTTAGCAAACAAATTAGCTGCTGAATTCGTTGCTGATTTTAATGAACACACAGATGCTAGTATCGCTGATATTACTGAATTAGATACAGGTTCTACTGAAACAAGTTATTTTGTTGATTTCTATAACAATGCTGAAATGAAAGCTAAATGGGCTTGGTTATTTAATGCATTAGTTGAATTGGCTAAACAACCTGAATTAGATCCTTCAAAAGAAGGTTATGAATGGACATTAGATAACAAGATGTTCTTCATCGCTAATATTAACGGTTTATTATCTATGGATGCTCATATTGACAGTGGCGTATTAACTGAAAGTATGGATTTCACTGATTTAAATAATGTTAAGGCTGTATTAAATGCTTATATTAAAGCAAATCCTGCAGCTAATGAAGTTGAATGGCCTGTAACTGAATCTACTGAATTCTTAGTTGTTACTGCAAAAGCTGAAGGCTTAGAAGCTGGTGCTTATGTAACATTCGGAAAAGCTAGATATGTTGTTGGCACAAACGCATTCGCTACATTAGAAGCTGCATTAGCTGTTGCTGCTGAAAACTCTACAATTAAAGTTGCTGCTGGTACATATGCTGGTGCTACAATTGCAACTGCTGGTATCACAATCTTAGGTCCTAATGCTAACCAAAATCCTAATTTTGGTCCTAGAGCTGAAGAAGCTATCTTCAATAGTGACTTAGTAATTGGTGCAAACAATGTTACATTAAAAGGTATAGAATTAACTGGTGCTGCTAGAGTATTTGCTAATGAAGCTGAATTTGAAAACTTAACAATTGAAAAAGTATTTTTCAATGCTAGTTCTGTAAATGCTGGAAACACTAATGGCACTGCCCCTATTCATTTAGTAGCTGCTGCTGATAAGGCAATTAAAAATGTTACTTTGAAGGATAGTAGATATGAATATGCTTTAGAAGGCGTTGAATCTGATCGTCCTATGATTATGTTTATTAAGGATATTGAAAATTTAACTATAGTTGGTAATGTATTTAATGCTAAACGTAATAATTACAATGATGCAATTAAAGTTGACAATAGTGGTGCTTTTGGTGTTAAAGGTAATGTGACAATTTCTGACAATGTATTCTCAAATTATCAACAATATGTAATTTGGCTAAGAGCAATTGGTGCTGGTACATATAATATTTTGAATAATACATTTGAAAATTGTGGTACTAATTCAGGTACTTATTATCATGGTGTTATAACTCTAAATGCTTACAAAGGTACAGCAGAAGAAACATTAGAATTTAACATCAATTATAATACAATAAATAGTTGCGTTGGATTTGTTAGAAATAGTATTGCTAGTCTTCCTACAAATACAACTATTAAGGCAAACAACAATATTATCACAGATCATCAAGCTAACCCAGAATGTAATTCATTAATTATTATGAATGCTTCAAGTATCCAAATTGATGCTAATAATTGTTACTGGGATGGTGGTGATCCATCTGATAAGATTCAAAATACTTTAGCTGAAGTTAAATATACAGATATGACAGAAGTTCCTGCTATAGGTGATGCAGATGCTGAAGCTAATACATTTACAGTTAAGTTTGACTTAAATGGTGGCGAATGGTTTGAAGAAAACGAAGTTAAATATGTTTATGGCCACGGATTAGAAGTATCTGCTCCTGAAAAAGAAGGCTTCACATTCGTTGCTTGGGAAGATGCTAATGGTCAAATATTTACATCATTCCCTGCTTCATTAAAGCAAAACTTAGAAGTAAAAGCTGTTTGGGCAAAGGCTGAATAATTATAAATTGAATTTATAATTAAGTAATAAAAGAGAGGATTAAGATTTTCTTAATCCTCTTTTTTTATATATAAATAATTAAATGAATAATTCCTATCTAAATAAATTATAATAAAGATTGTAAAAAAGATTATTTAATGATATAATAAATTAGGTGAAATTATGAGTAGAATAAGATTTTTCAATTTAGGTGGCCTTGGCGAAAATGGCAAGAACATGACTGTAGTTGAGGTCGATAAAGCATTATTTATTTTAGATGCAGGATTAAAATATCCAACAGTGGATTTACTTGGTATCGATGCAGTATATCCAGATTTTGAATATTTAGAGGGACGTAAAGATGATATTCAAGGTATCTTTTTAAGCCATGGACATGAAGACCATATTGGTGCTGTATGTGAGCTTTTAAAGAGATTTAATATAAATGTTTATGGTAGTCATTTTACTATTTCTATTTTAGAAGATAATTTACAGGAAGCAGAAATGCCAATTGTTGCATATAGATTATATCGTATAAATGAAGATAAAAAATTGAGATTTGGAAATGTGAAGGTAGAATTCTATAGTGTAAACCATAGTATTCCTGAAGCTTTAAATATTGCGATTATTACCGAAGATGGCGCAATTGTGTATGCACCTGATTTTTCATTTGATGTCAATATTGATATTAAATACCATATTTCTTTTGATCGTATTAATGATATTGCGAAATATGGTGTACTTGCATTAGCATCTGAATCAATTGGCACAGGTAATATTAATCGTCCAAACAACCATTTGGAATATGAAAATATTGTTACTAAAGCAGTAATGAAAAATAAAAGAGTACTCTTTAGTTTGTATTCAACTGACTTAGACAAAATTCAAAGAGTAGTAGATATTGCAACAAGATACAATCGTAGAATTGCACTTATTGGAAGAAAAACACAAAGAATTGTGAATATCGCAATTGAACGTGGATATTTAAATATTCCGAAAGATAAATTAGTAAATTTAAAATTTTTAACTGAAGAAATTAAAAATGATGATAAGGATTTAGTAATAATAGTAGCAGGTGTTAGACATGAACCATTCTATATGATTCAAAGAATGTGTAATGGTCAAGATAAATTAATTCAAATCAACAAAGATGATGAAATTATGTTATTATCACCAATTATTGCTGGAACTGAAAAAATTGCGCAAAGGACATTATCGATGGTTCTTGCCACTGGTGCTAATATTAATCAAATTCAAAAATCGCAAATCAAATCATCACATGCATCTCCTGAAGATTTAAAAATGTTGTATGCGATGTTGAAACCTAAGTACATTATCCCAATTGTTGGTGAATTTAGACATCAGTATCAACAAAGAAATGTTGCAACCGATGCAGGTTATCCAAAGGAGAATATTCTTTTATTAGAAAATGGTCAAGTTGCTGAATTTGAAAATGGTAATTTAATATCTACATCTGAATTTATTGAAACTGGTGATATTTTAAGAGATGGTAGCTTAATTGGTGATATTAATTCAGTTGTATTAAAAGATCGTGGTCAATTGAGTGCAGAAGGAATTATTTTTGTATCTATAAGTGTTGATACAACATATAGAATTGTTCTTGGTGGACCTGAGGTTGTATCAATAGGATTTATGTATGATGATGATCAATATATTGATGAACTTAAAAAAATATGTTTAAGTAATGTGTATCGTTATTTGAATAAGAGAAATTTAGATCTTTCAAAAGCAAATGAAGATTTAAGAAAAATACTTGCTGATTTTATCTATAAAATTAGTAAAAAACATCCATTTATTATTCCATCAATAATTAATGTAAAATAAAAGATTGCATAAAATAAAAATAAAGTGTATAATTATTGTAATAGAGCTATGAAAAAGAATTTAGTCTTTGATTTCGCTTAGAGAAGAGCTGGTAGGTGAAAAGCTTAAGAATAAAAGATTAATGCTACTTTGGAGCTAAAGATGAAAATCTTTCGTATGTTGGCGTTAACAACTAATTAAGATACAAATTTTATTTGTAAGTAGGATGGTACCGCGTTTGAAAAATCGCTCCTATATGAATTATTTCATATAGGATTTTTTTATTCCTATATGCAAAATGAAAGAAGGTATAAAATTATGAAGAAAATGAAAGCTTATGAAATCAGACAAATGTGGTTGGATTTTTGGAAATCAAAGGGACATGATATTATCCCTAGTGCATCATTAATACCACATAATGATCCAACTTTACTTTGGATTAATGCCGGTGTTGCTCCATTAAAGAAATATTTTGATGGAAGAGAAATCCCTCAAAATAGAAGAATGGCTAATGCCCAAAAATCAATTAGAACTAATGATATTGAAAATGTTGGTAAAACTGCAAGACATCATACATTCTTTGAAATGTTGGGAAATTTCTCTGTTGGTGATTATTTTAGAGATGATGCGATTAAATGGGCAGTAGAATTACTAACATCTAAAGAATGGTTTGATTTCCCTAAAGATAAATTATATATTACATATTATCCAGATGATACTGATACATTTAATAGATGGGTTGAATGTGGTATTAGTCCTGA
The DNA here is from genome assembly GCA_016280895.1 of Bacillota bacterium. GTDB lineage: Bacteria > Bacillota_I > Bacilli_A > ML615J-28 > CAG-698 > RGIG3506. The sequence goes on along the minus strand of JAEEHM010000099.1, from coordinate 7,029 downwards.
TCATTTAGTTCCTGTAAAAGATAATTTCTGGGAAATTGGTGAAGGACCATGTGGACCTGATACAGAGATTTTCTTTGATAGAGGAACAAAATACGATAAAGATAATATTGGTCCAAGAATGATTAAAGATGATATTGAAAATGATCGTTATATTGAAATTTGGAATATAGTATTATCACAATTCAATTCGAAGATTGGTGTTAAGAGAAGTGAATATAAAGAGCTTCCTTCTAAAAATATTGATACCGGTTCTGGTTTAGAGCGTCTTGCTTGTGTAATGCAAGAAGTAGAAACAAATTATGATACTGACTTATTTATGCCAATTATCAATAAGACTGAAGAAATTACTGGTATTAAATACGAGGGCCAAATGGCATTTAAGGTAATTGCAGACCATGTAAGAAGTACAGTATTTGCGCTTTCTGATGGTGCTACATTCTCTAATGAAGGCCGTGGCTATGTTTTAAGAAGAATCTTAAGAAGAGCAGTTAGATATGGTAAAAAGTTAGGTATGAATGAGGCTTTCTTATATCGTTTGGTAAGACCATGTGTAGAATTAATGGAAGTATTCTATCCTTACTTACTTGAAAAAGAAGCAATTGTAACGCAACAAATTAAGCAAGAAGAAGAAAAATTCTTGACAACACTAGAATCTGGTGAAAAGAAATTAAGAGACTTTATGGCTTCTAGTAAGGATAAGAAAATTGATGCAGCAACTGCTTTCTTGCTTTATGATACATTTGGTTTCCCTCTAGAGTTAACAAAAGAAGTAGCAGAAGAATCTGGCTATCTTGTTGATGAAGAAGGCTTCAAAGAAGAACTTCAAAAGCAAAAAGAAAGAGCTAGAAAAGCTCGTGGTGCTATGCAATCAATGAATGTTCAAAATGCTGATATGATGAAATTCAAAGAAGAATCGACATTTATTGGTTATGATAATTTAGAAGCAACATCTGAAGTTGTTGGTCTATTCAGCAATGATAAAGAAGCACAAAGTGCAAGTGGTAAAGCTGTTATCGTATTAAAAGAAACTCCATTCTATGCTGAAATGGGTGGTGAAATTGGTGATAGAGGAAGCATCTCTTTAAATGGTGAAGACTTCGAAGTATTAGATACTTTGAAATTACCTAATGGCCAAGCAGGTATGCTTGTTGATATGAAGGATGTAGAGATTCATAAGGGCGATGTCGTAAAAGCATGTGTTGATAAAAAGTTAAGATTCTACATTCAATGCAACCATAGTGCTACTCACTTAATGAATGAAGCACTAAGAGAAGTTGGTGGAAAACACATTCTTCAACAAGGTTCTTATGTATCACCTGAATTCTTAAGATTCGATTTCAACAACTTTAATATGTTTACTAAAGATGAATTATTAAAGGTGGAAAAAATCGTTAATCAAAAAATAGAAGATGAAATTGAAGTATCTACTAAGGTTCTTCCAATTGAAGAAGCAAAGAAGCTTGGAGCACAAGCAGTATTCGGCGAGAAGTATGGAAAGATGGTTCGTGTTGTTGATATGGACTATTCAAAAGAATTTTGTGGTGGTTGCCATGTTAAAAATACTAAAGAAATTAAGCACTTCACAATTCTAGGAATTGAATCTAAGGGATCTGGTATTTTTAGAATTGAAGCTGCAAGTAATGATATGATTAAGGCTGCAATTGATAAGACTTTAGAAAATATTTATAAGGATATTCAAGCATTAGAAGCAAGAATCAATTCTTATAAAGAAGTATTAAAAGAAGAAGTTAAATTAAATAAGCCTGCATATTTTGAATCATATGAATATATTGTTGAAGTTAAAGAATACGCAAATGAATTAAAAGAATTAGCTAAGCAATTAGAAAAGAAAGTTAATCAAAAAGCAAAGAGTGAGAATGCGCTTGATATTAATTCTTTCAACAAAGATTTTGAACTAATAAATAATGTTAATGTGTTAATGAAAGAAATTAAAGATAGTGATCTTGCTAGTGTAAAAGATTTAGCTGATAGCCTAGCTGAACAAAAAGAGAATTCAATGATACTATTTGCGCTTGTTAATGATGGAAAGATTATCTTTGTATGCAAGAATAAAGTATCTTCATTAAATGCTGGTCAAATTGTGAAGGCTGCAGCAATCATTACTGGTGGTAATGGTGGTGGACGTCCTGATTTCGCCCAAGCTGGTGGTAAAGACATCAGCAAACTTCTTGATGCATTTAATGCTGTTAAGAAGATGGTAGAGGAATGCTAGATGAGAATACTTGGTATTGATTTAGGCTCTCGTACTGTTGGAATGGCTGTAAGTGATTATTTAGGGATTATTGCAAGTCCAATTGGAACTGAAAGAATTGAAGAAAATGATTTACAAGCAGCATTAAATTGTGTTAAACTAGTGGTGAAGGAAAGAGGTATTGAAAAAATAGTTCTTGGCCTTCCAAAGAATATGGATGGATCACAAGGATTTCAATCTGATTACTGTAAAACATTTAAGAAAATGTTAGAAGATGAACTTAAAATTGAAGTCATTATGTATGATGAACGCCTAACAACAAAAATGGCACATAGCTATATGTTAGATGCTGATTTAAGTAGAAAAAAGAGAAAAGCGAATGTCGATAAAATTGCTGCAAGCATTATTCTACAATCTTATCTTGATTCTTTGAAATAAGGGAGGAAAAATATGATAGACGAAAAAGACAACAAATTGACTTACATTGATGATAATGGTAATGAAGTATTATGTGAAATCTTATTTACTTTCCATGCAGATGAATTTAATAAAGACTATGTTCTATTCTATCCTGTAGGAGATGAAGATGAAGATGGTAGAATTAATGTAATGGCTGCTCAATATATTGAAAAAGATGGAGAAGCTAGTGGTGAATTATTTGAAGTCACTAATGATGATGAATGGGCTTTAATTGAAGAAATGTTGGATCTTTATGAACAAAATAATGTTGATGAAGACGAAGAAGAAGAAAGTGAAGAAAAATAAAAAGGAACTTTAAAAAAGTTCCTTTTTTCATTGGATTAATATTAAATCAGCAATATCATCAATTGCGGTTTTAGCCTCATTATCTAAGAAACGATTATTATTATCTAATTTAGATAATGGAATTGATGCAATTAATTCAGCTAAACATTTGTTTTCTAAATATTCTTTAACATCGTGTTCATTTTTGCTTTTGTTTAACACAAAACCGATTGTAGATATTTTAGAATCCATCAAGGCTTTAAATGTTTTTAAGGCTTGAAGGGCACTAAAATGATCATCATTAGTTAAAATGAGAGCTTTAGCACTAGGTAGGTAATTAGCCATATCGATTAAAGCATCACCAGTTGATGCAGGCATATCGATGATGATATAATCTAAATCCTTTGACCAAGCTACTTGGAAAACATAATTTGAAAGCATTGATGAAATCATATCACCTCGCCACATTAATGGTTCCTCTTCCTCAGAAAAATAATCTGTAGAGATGATTTCCATGTCATCATGATGGAATGGAATTAATTTATTAGAAGCATCAACTGCTAAACGATCATCTTTAACTTTCAACAGCTTAGAAATTGCAGCATTGTATACACATGCATCTAATATTCCGACTTTATAGCCTTTTTCTTTTAGGCTGTATGCCAAATTGATAGTAATTGTTGATCTACCAACACCACCCTTAGTTGATGTTATAAAAATATATTTTGTATCCTTACCACCAACACCTGAAGTTTTGCTTTCTTCAAGTTGAATCTTCACACCTGAATAGCCTAAATCGATTTTTATTAGCTTAGCTATTTGTCTCTTTAATGCATCAGTTTCTTTTGATGTTGTATCTTTTACTTCTACAATCAAGACGACACTGTCTTTTTCATCATTAAAGCCGACATATTTGATTGCATTTAATTCAGCTAATGATTTATGTCTTACAGGATCAAAGATTTGACCTAAACTTGCTTTTATTTCATCAGTTTTCATTTTCTTACTCCAAAGATAAATTCTTCTTTATAAATATTTTTATTTGTGATTAAATCATATAATTTTGTAACTTTTAATTCAAAATCTAATATTTCTTTTAAATCATCATCAATTTCTTTAAATGCTTTACTAAGGTTAGTAATGCATTTTTTATTTTTTATTTGCTTGAGTCCTAAATCATTAGTTCTTAAGATACGCAAGTATGGAAGATATGAATTCATATTTTCATATTTTTTGTTTGTATCAAGTAAAATATTTAAAACTAATCTTTTTAATCGATTGAGTGGATATCTTTTAGTAGCAGCATTTTCTAAAAAACTGTCATAAGATTCACAATCATTAATATTAATTAGTCTATTTTCAATTCCTTCATTTACTGATGCAATATTTTCATATGCTTTTACATCTTTTGTGATGAGATTGAATTTTAATAATTGATATAAATTATTGTTTGCTTCTTTTTCATCAACAAAATCATAAGAATAGAAGATATATTTAGAAATATCTTCTTTCTTTTTTAATGCTTCTCTTAAGGAAGTAGCAGAAGTATATGAAGTATTGCTTAATGATTTATCATAATACATATTATCAATTCTTTTTATTGAATGTGGGATAATTGATTTATTGACTGAATCGATTGCTTTTAAATATGAAATAGCAAGGGTATTGTTTGGGAGAGTGAAATTATTAATTAATTCTTTATCATCACAAACTTCCATAAAGGCTTTTAAGGCACTATTTGGATAAGAATTGCCCTTATCTAAAAATGATTTCAACAAACAATTATAAGAATCACTTAGGGTGTATTGATAAATTCTTTGTAATTTATCAATAGAATCTATACATGTACCAAAAGCTAAATCAGTAATACCAGCCTCATTTAGAATTGATATTGCAGAATACGCGAAATAATCTGCACTGTTATTAGCATATAAAAATGGTAATTCTAAAACTAAATCTATTCCTTCTTGTATACATAAATCGGCTTTAGTGAATTTATCAATTAATGATACTTCACCACGCATTGAAAAAGAAGAGGTGATAATAGCAATAGTTACATCTGGATTTGCTTCCTTTTTTGCTTGTTCAATGAAATATTTATGACCATTATGAAACGGATTTAGTTCTAATATTAGGCCTAAAACTTTTTTCATATATTTTTTAGACCTTTCGCAATAAGTGATGCCAGTTTACAATTGTTTAAAACAAGCTTGATATTAGATTCTAAACTATCTCCACCTGTTAGTTCGCAAATTTTAGCAAGTAAATATGGGGTAGTTTCTTTTCCAGTAATACCAAGTTTATTCATTTCATCAATAGCCTCATCAATTGCTTTATTCATTATTTTTTCATCTAGTTCATATTCCTTTGGTACTGGATTAGTAATTAAGATACCACCATCTAGTCCAAGTTCATATTTACATTTGATGATTGAGGCGATATCTTCTGGCTTTTTCACATTCAAATCAACAGTGTATGCTGATTTTGAATTATAAAAAGCAGGAAGATAATCTGTGTTATAACCAATTAATAAAACACCTTTTGTTTCTAAATATTCTTTTGTTTTAGCAAGATCTAAGATTGCTTTAGCACCAGCACATACAACACATACGTTTGTTCTGCCTAGTTCCTCTAAATCACAAGAAATATCAAATGTTTCACTAGCACCACGATGTACACCACCAATACCACCAGTTGCAAAAATTTTGATATTAGCAAGGGATGCAATATACATAGTTGCAGAAACTGTTGTTGCACCATTTAGACCCATGCTTACTACATATGGTATATCACGCCTTGATACTTTAATGACAGCGCGACCAGTTTTAGCGAGGTATTCTAAATCTTCATCATTAAGGCCGATTTTAATTTTACCCTTAATAATCGCAATTGTTGCGGGAACACAGCCATTATTTCTTACCTCATTTTCACATGCTCTAGCAACATCTAGATTTTTAGGATATGGCATTCCATGAGATATGATTGTTGATTCTAATGCAACAATTGGAATATTATTATCAAGTGCATTTTTTACTTCTTTACTGATACTTACATATTTCATGTATTCTTTCATATAAATCTCTCCATTTAATTAATCTGTAATTATTATATACTTTTTTAAAAATTTAGTAAAGTAATGCGATTATTCTTTTTTATATCGAAAAAATATGATATAATAAATTGAATAAAATTGCATCTTAAAAGGAGAAAAATATGCAAGTATCATTTTCACAGTGGTTTCAAGGAATATTTGAAAACTTTCAAGCTGTATTTGATGTAATATTTGCGTTCTTCACAATGTTTGGGCAAGAATTAATATTTATTGTTATTATGGGAATTTGTTACTGGGCAATAGATAAAAAAATACCAATTGTTGTGGGAGTGAGTGCTTTAATTGCAAGTACATCAAATAGCATCTTAAAAGATATATGTAAGGTAGAAAGACCAATTAATGATCCGAATGTAAGATTTGTGTCGATGGAAAACTTCTTTGTGAATACTGAAGAATTAAGGGGTACATATTCATTTCCAAGTGGACATGCTATGTGGGCATCATCCTTGTTCTGTTCACTAGGACTACAAATTAAGAACAAAAAGTTTTGGCTTTTCGCCATCTTTATGATTGTGATGGTTGCTTTATCAAGAATATATTTAGGTGTACATTGGTTGCTTGATGTAATAGTAGGTTCACTTCTTGGTTTTATTATTGCTTTTTTAGTTTATCTACTTTTTACTAAAGTCAAGGAAAAGAAGACCTTTATTTTTATTGGCCTTGTAATATTTGGTCTTATCTTTATCTTCTTTGCGTCATCTAAAGACGATTTTAGCGGAATTGGAACTATTTTAGGCTTAAGCTTAGGCGTAATATTTGAAGAGAAAATCGTTAATTTTGATCCTAAAGAGGGTACAAAATTAAAAAAGATATTTAGAGTAATCATTGGTTTTATATTAATCTTTGCGTTAAAAGAAGGAATTAAATATTTATTTAATCTAATTAATCCAGAATTATTATTCTTACACACAATTAGATATTTCATTCTATCCTTCTTTGCTGTCGCAATTTATCCATTAAT
>JAEEHM010000098.1 GCA_016280895.1 Bacillota bacterium | reverse complement strand
GAGGATTTGAAAAGATACCACGTGATAAGAAGTTCTTACTTATTCAAAATCACTTATCTGATTATGATGTGCTTTGTAATACATGGGCATTTAGGGACTTTGATCTTACCTATATTTTCAAAAAATCTTTATTGAAAGTTCCTTTCTTAGGAAAGTTCATGCATAAAATCAAACAACTTGCTATTGATAGAGAAAATTCAAGAGATGGACTACGTGTTGTAATAGAAGCTATAAATCAAATTAAAAATGATGAAAGATGTGTTTGTGTATATCCTGAAGGTACAAGAAGCAAAACTCATGAACTAGCAGCATTTCATGCTGGCACATTTAAAATCGCATTAAAAGCACAATGTCCTCTAGTAATATCTGCAATTATTAATAGTGAAGCCAAAAAATATCATTCAATATTTAGACCTACACATGTTTATATTGATATTGTGGAAGTATTAGAATATGATGATTTTAAGGACATGACAAGTGAAGATTTAGCAGAATATGCGCATAATAAGGTAAATGATGCTATTATAGAACTTGACTTGTTGCGTGATAAACCATATTTAAAGAGAAATAAAAAAAATAGTTAGTGTTCAACTAACTATTTTTTTGGATCTATATTATATTCAACAATTTTAAGTTCATTATTTTCATATTTGAAATTATTAATTGCGCAATTTACCATTGGATTGTAATATGAATAATTCTTATCTAAATACGCAATTAAAGCTTTTATTGTGTGAGAATGGGCAACAATTAAAACATTTTGATAATTAGTATTATTGATGATTTCAAAAATACCACTACTAACTCTATCTTCTATTTCATCGCTTGCTTCTAATCCTTGGCCGATATTTTTAAGAATAGGATCAAAATTTTCTTTTGATACTTCCATTCCTTCATATATTCCAAAATCTCTTTCAATAAACGCAAATTCTTTTTTAATGTTTAAATTTAGTTCTAAATCATTGTTGATAATTTGTGCTGTTTCATATGCACGTGATAGTGGTGATGAATAAATGGCATCAAATTGATAATTCATATTTTTTAGTGCTTTTGCAACTTGATGTGCTTGCATCTTACCATTATCATTTAGGGGAAAATCTTTTCTCCCTTGAACATGTCTTTTAAGATTTTCATCTGTTTCTCCATGCCTTATAAAACAAATATTTACTATTCTTTCATTCATATTATTATTCCTCTTGATATATTATATCATTTTTTTATATTTTGTGTTATAATAATAGTACATTAATTTCGAGGTGTTTTATGAGAATGGTAGATTTAATCCTAAAGAAAAAAGCAGGAGAAGCTTTAAGTAAGGAAGAAATAGATTTTATTATCACAAATTATGTAAATGGAAATATCCCTGATTATCAAATGAGTGCTTTAACTATGGCAATTTGTTTTCAAGGACTAAATGATGATGAACAATTTAATCTCACAAAAGCAATGTTGGAAAGTGGTGATCAATTAGATTTATCATCAATTGATGGTATCTGTGTAGATAAGCATTCAACTGGTGGTGTTGGTGATAAAACATCACTTGTAGTTGCTCCTATTGTATCATCATGTGGATTAAAGATTGCGAAGATGAGTGGAAGAGGTTTAGGTCACACTGGTGGCACTTTAGATAAACTTGAATCAATTCCTGGGTTTAATATTAGTTTATCAACTGAAGATTTCTTTAAACAAGTAAAAGAAATAGGTATTGCGATTGTTGGCCAAACTCTAAATATTACACCTGCTGATAAAAAATTATATGCACTACGTGATGTTACTGGCACAATTGAAAACATTGGCCTTATTGCATCATCAATTATGTCAAAGAAATTAGCAAGTGGTGCTCATTCTATTGTGATTGATGTTAAAGTTGGCGATGGTGCCTTCATGAAAACAATTGAAGATGCAAAAAAATTAGCTAGCGCACTAGTATCAATTGGTAAGAGATTTGGACGAAATATTGAAGCAGTTCTTACTGATATGGATTCTCCACTTGGAGAAAATGTGGGAAATGCTAATGAAGTTATCGAAGCAATTGAAACATTAAAAGGACATGGCCCTGCAACATTTGAAAGATTATGTAAAAAATTATCATGTGAATTTCTTCTAATGACAAATTATTGTAAAACTGAAGAAGAAGCATATAAATTAATCGATGAGAAGATTACATCTGGTGCAGCTTTAAATAAATTAAAAGAAATGATTAAATGGCAAGGTGGAGATCCAAAAGTAATTGAAGACTACTCTTTATTCCCACAACAAAAGAAGGAAATCAAAGTATTATCAGTTCAAGATGGTTATATCAAACGCCTAGAAGCATTAGAAATTGGCGTTTCAGCAATGTTACTTGGTGCCGGAAGAGAAAACAAAGAAGATAATGTTGATCTAAGTGTTGGTATTAAGATTTGTAAGAAAGTAGGAGATTATGTTTCAAAAGGAGATACTCTTGCTATTCTATATGCTAATGAAAAAGGAATAGATGAAGCATATAATAAGGTATTAAATGCATATCATTTTACCAATGACAAAGTAAAAGCTAATGATATTATTATAGATATTGTTAAATAAAATAAATACAACTTGAAAAATTATGTATTTTAGTATATAATATTTCAAGTAAACCCGCCATGTTGGAATTGGTAGACAAACTTGACTCAAAATCAAGCGCCCACAAGGCGTGCCGGTTCGACTCCGGCTGGCGGGACCATATTAGAATAATTGCATTGATACTAATTGGTGTCAATGCTTTTTTATTATATTTCTAAGTAATATTATTGAATGTATCATTTTACTTAGTTTAATTAGCATCTAAAGCTATTAGTGTATAATATACAATAGCAAAAATTGTAGAATAAGTGTAGAATAAAACGACATTTTTCTTGACAAAGTGAATAATAAAGTGTATAATAAGTGTAGAATAAAAAGGAGGATAATAATGGAAATTAAAAGAGAAACTGAGTTTGTTGAATTTAAGGAAAGCTTATCTCAACTATCACGTGCACTTGAATCTTTAGTTGCAATGATTAATAAGCATGGTAATGCAATTGTATATTTTGGTGTCAAAGATAATGGCGAAATTGTTGGAGTTAAGGTTGGAAATAAAACGATGAAAGATATAAGTCAAGCAGTCTCTGAACGTATTAAACCCTTACTAGTACCTAGAATTACTGAAGAATTATATGGAGATAAAGTTATCATTAAACTTGAAGCAAGTGGTACTAATACTCCTTATTCATCTGATGGTAATTATTTCATAAGAAGTGGAAATGAAAATAGAAAAATAGATCCTGATACAATGCGTCAGTTAATATTTAGGAATTCAAATGATAATATTGTTGAAATAGAATCATTTAATCAAGATCTAACATTCACACAGTTATGGCAATTATATATACTTAGAGATTTTACTTTAAGTAAAGATACTTTTGTTAAAAATACAGGTTTGCTTACAAGAAATAATAAATATAATTTACTTGGTTATTTGTTAGCTGATAATAATGATGTATCTATCAAAGTAATTAGATTTAAAGGACTTGATAAAACTGAAATAATATCAAGAAATGAGTTCGGATATAAGTGTTTGTTGCTTGCTTTTCAAAATGCTTTGGAATATACATTATCATATAATGAAACTAAAGTTGACATGTCACAGATAGTGCGTAAAGAAATCAAACTTTTTGATGAATCGTCATTAAGGGAGGCATGGTCAAATGCATGTCTTCATACAAGATGGGATAAGTTGATTTCTCCTGCTATATACATTTTTGATGATAGGATTGAAGTAATTTCTACTGGAGGCCTTCCAATTGATTATTCAGAAGAAGATTTTTATAGTGGTATAAGTCATCCTATTAATCGTGGCCTTCAAAAAATAATGGGTCAATTAGGCTTAGTTGAACAAACAGGCCATGGTGTACCAGAAATTATAAAACATTATGGTAAAGAAGCATTTACTCTAAATGATAATTATATAAATGTAACTTTGAAATTTCCATTTTTATTAGTCCATGGTGAAACAAGTTACTCAGAACTAAATTCATCGCAAATAAAAGTATTGAAAGCAATAAGCATAAAACCATCTATTAAAACACAAGAACTTTGTGATGTGACTGGACTTGGTATAAGTAGAATAAACGAATTAATAAAGGAATTAAAAGAATTAAATAGAATTAAAAGAGTTGGATCTAATAAAACTGGTTATTGGGAGGTATTAAAATAATGAAAGTTTTAGTAGATGTAATTAGTTTAGAGACTT
>JAEEHM010000097.1 GCA_016280895.1 Bacillota bacterium | reverse complement strand
TTCATTAAGAGTTAATTCATAAGTATCATAAGCACCTGCAATTTTTACCATATTAGAATTATAAATATTATAGTGGGTACCGCTTGTACATGATATTGTATACCAACCATCACATTCTACATCAAGGCGATATAATTTGTTGTAACCTGCATTTAAATATGTTGTTACATCATCATCAATCATACAATCTAAGTCTATATCATCAATAATAGGTGAAGATGGTACAATCTTATCTCTATAAGTAGACCAAAATGGAGTATTTTTATATTCGCAAAGTCTATTTGTAGGAACTGTAATTGTAAGATTTGATGCGCAATTATCAAAAACAGATAATCCTAAATTAATAAGTGGGCCTTCTTCTTTTTGAATTATTACATTAGACAAATTTGTACAATTATTAAATGCATATGAATCTATATGTGAAACATTATCAGGTATTTCAATATTACTAAGTGCAGAGCAGCCTTTAAAAGCACCTACTCCTATATTTGTTAAGGATGGATTAATACCAAAATCAATTTCTTGAATACCACTACAATTTTCAAATGCATATGAATCAATATTTGTAATAGTATTAGGTAATTCAATACTTTTTATATTTGATTGATTATAAAAAGCAGCACTTCCTATGATTTGAACATTTTGAATAGAAGTACCATAAGTTGAGCTAATTTGTGCAAAACTTTCAGGTATTGTCAATTCCATATTTGATGGAGGTGTATATCCATTTATAAAACCATTGATTTTAATATTATTACCTATTGTATCACTATCTAAAGCAACAGCAGATACAGCTTTATAAGCATCTAATCTACCTTCACAAACGCATAGATTATCTAGCGCAGAATATTTTGTAGCATTATTCATAATGGTAGCTTTTATTTGTTGTGGCGTTAGACTTGAATTAATGGAAAGCATTAGTGCAGCAACACCAGTAACAAACGGAGTTGCCATCGATGTGCCTCCTGTTCTAAAATATCCAACTGCAACATGGATACCTGGATTTTCAGAATCACCATATAAATCCAATGGATACGTGCTGATTATATCTCCGCCAGGGGCAAAAATATCAACTGTAGTTTGTCCATAATTAGATGATAAACGTTTATATCTATCACTATTTATTGCACCAACAGCTATCAAATTAGAAAAATTATAATTTGATGGAAAGTGATCGTTTAAATCATTATCTTGGTTATCATTTCCAGCAGCACAAATTAATAAACCTGGATAATGTTGAATTGCGTAACTTGTTCCAGAATGATATCCGGGTCCACCAAGACTAAGATTAATCACCTTGATATTGCTTGTACTAGCATAATCAATTGCCCTTTCAATATTTGAATCTGATACTCCGCTAGGCCCTATAATACGAATTGAAACAAGTTTTATATGTTGCATTACACCAGTTATTCCGGTGTTATTATTTCCTTGTGCACCAATTATACCTGCAACATGGGTGCCATGCCCATCAGTATCTTCTAAATCTGATTTAGAAACGTTTTTATAAGTGGTATACCAAGGATGATCTACATAATCCCTATGTAAATCATCATTAATATTATTAACTAAATCAGGATGCGATGCATCAATACCAGTATCCAAAACGCCAACCAGCAAGGTTGAATTTCCCGTTGAATAATTCCATGCTTTTGTGGAATTTATGCCAAATTCTCCGTTCAAACCCCATTGATCATCATTAGTATAATATATATCATCTGGTGTAAATTCTCTATTTTTAATATAATCTGGCTCTGCAGAAATAATATCATCTCTTTTTTCTAGTTTTCTTATCGCTTCAATTACATTTTCTTTTCCCGAATTATTCAAATACAAACATAATATCCTGTGAAATTTATCAATATCAACAAGCATATTTTTATCTATTCTTTCCTTTAATTTACTGAAGTCGCCAGTATTATTTGCCTCAATCTCATCTTTTACTATTTTCGTTGTATATACTGTTAAATCCTCAACTTTAACACAATCAATTTCACTAAAATCCTCTGTAGTGTAATTTATAAATTCAAGTGAAACACGATGTTTTAATACAACAATGACGGCATTATCAGAGAAATCGTCATTCACATTAACCTTTGTGATTATTAAATCTTCATCATCAAATTCAACTGCCTTTATATTTATGCCACTTGCAAATAATAAAACTAATATAAATAAAATGATTAGAAAATTAAATCTTTTAAAAACCATATTATAGTTTTCCCTCCTTTACTTAGATATATTCGTTGAAAATACAAATTCTGTTGTATTTACTATTTCTTCTTTATTAATATCAATAAAAAACATTCTATCAACTTCTACAGCCGGATATTTATACTTCTTATTTATCGATTTATTAATTTCTAGTCTCAATATATTGTCTTCATTATACAAATAGAATTTATACTTGTACCCAGGATTAGGATCCATCCCAAAATATATAATCAAAGATTTATCTTCAAAAAAATCTTCAGAATATTTTGATTCGATTTTTTGGTTAATTAATAAATCATGTTCATTTAAGAAATCTTTAAAATCATTATGCTCTTTAAATAAATAACACCCACTAACTCCTAATACATCATATATGGTTTTATGATTCTTTGAATCATCAATAGACTCTTTTGGATATATTCCCCTAACACATTCGTTGATTTCACACTTTACCTTTTTGTTACAACCACACAATAAAAGACAAATTAATAATATAAATAATATTTTTTTCATTTATCATTCCTCCTTTTCCCATTTAGCATATAGCCTAGTTTCTTGATAAATAGTCCTATTTTCTTCATTGTAAACAACACTTGGTGTTTTATCAACATCAAAATCCCATTTATTAATACATTCACTTTCCTTATACCAACCAGCAAATGTATATCCATCACGAATAGGTTCTTCTGGTATATAAGTTATTAAATTTCCATAATCATAATTATCTATCCAATAGTATCCACAGTTTGGTGCTTCATCATAATTATAAAAATAAGATACATTAGCAAAATAACAAGCTGGCATTCCCAACCTATACTCGGATGGAACATCAGACGTAGTATTACCTGCTGTTTGATGGTATGATGTAATATATACCTCTTCTTCCATAGTATTTTCATAAGTTATCTCGTTTGCAATAATCATAGTCGCTTCTAAATTAGGACAATAACTACGGAATACTCTAAATATTTTGTTAGGCAAAAAAGGAATATATATTCTTTTTAACTTTTCACTTTCCCATTTTCCCTCTGTTGCCCAAAACTTCTCTCTAACTAATTCTTTTACTTCAATTCCATTAATAAACTGTGGAACAACGATAACTTCTTTTTCTTTTCCTGTTTCACTCAGCCCCATTATTACAATGAAGGAATCGCTTATGCCATCATCTTTATTCTTTGTAACAACTTTATATAGAAAATCTCCCGATTCTAAATAATCATCACTTCTTATATTATTGCAAGATTTACAAAAAACAATTAAAATACCCAATAATAAAAATAGTATTTTTCTCATATTTTTCTCCTTTTCTAAACATAAATACTATATTATGAATAAATGTTTACAATCAATGCTTTTAGCAAACTAGCATTATATTCATAATTTCCCTTTATTATCCTATTTTCATATATAATAACGTTTGAAAATAGTAAAAGGTGACATATTATTTTATTTTTTTGTTCAAATAATATTATATCATATTATAGTGTTGCTATAAATGTTGTTTCACTAAATTCTTATTATACATTAAAAAAAGACATCTTGTAATTTGATACAAAATGTCTGCTTTTTTTGAGATGGCAGGGTTTACCTATTTTGATACATCCGTACCCCTAGAAGAGTTTTTTATCAATAAATATGATGATGACATATCACTTTAAATAAGTATTATTCATAAACTGATATTCTCTTTTTCTTCTTAACAACCCTATCATTCTGATTAATGAAAGACTTCTTCTTTGCTTTTAATAACGCTAATCTGCCTTCATCATTTCTAGTATATACTATACTAAATTCACCTATTCTACCTTGTAAATTATCTTCAAATAAATCGACCATTGCTTTTTTCTGTCCTAGTATTGAGGGACATGCATATGATAGCCCATAATTTCTTCTCTTCAATTTTTTAAATATTAAAATATATCTAGGATTATCGATTGGAGAAAACATTTCATTAATAGCTGAATTGAATATGTTTTGTTCAAAAGTACTTGCATTAACTAAATTAATGGAAACACTGACATCATTACCATTTACTCTTATAAAAGCTTTATGACTAATTTGCTCTAATTCTTGTAACGTCTTTAGAAGTGCTTTAGCTATATGAGTCATATTTTTTCTTGGAGACGAATGTGATAAGATTTTTCCTATTATTTTTCCTAATACAAAAGTAGTAAACAAGAAAAATAGTCCTAAAAAAACCATCAAAAATAAGAGTGATTTATATGATCCACTTTCACTTGTTGTGGCACTTATTTTTGCAATACTATTATAAAAACCCACAAAGATTGCTGTTTCCAAGGTACTTGCACACATCAATCCTAGATAATTATGGTATGTAATCGGATTAATCACGCTTTCTTTAGGAACATCCACTTCTTCAATTAATTTAAAATTATTTTTTATCGAGTATTCCCATTTGCTCT
Organism: Bacillota bacterium; assembly: GCA_016280895.1. GTDB lineage: Bacteria > Bacillota_I > Bacilli_A > ML615J-28 > CAG-698 > RGIG3506. The sequence continues at coordinate 4,840 of JAEEHM010000097.1, read as the reverse complement.
TAGAATCATCTCTATTTTTGGCTAATAAAAGCATTTCTTCATTTATCTTTTTAATGCCTTTTCTATTAAATGGTGGTTTTATATTTGTTATTCTATCAATTCCATTTTCAATTTCACCAGTCGTATAATTCGGCCCAACGAAACATTCAAATCGTCTTTCTAATATTTGATAATCGTAAGAACCAATTTTGCTATAATCTTCTTGTCTCTTTAATTGAATTGAATTAAACAGATTCTCTTCAAAAATGTAATCAGGTTCTAATGTAACTAAATGCCAAATATTAGCAATTTTATTTGGATTATTTTTATCTATTCTTATCGCTCTTCCACGCATTTGGTTTGAGAGCATAAAGCTACCAACAAAACTTGCAAGTATCAACGTATTAATGCAAGGAGAATCCCAACCTTCACCCAAAAGAGCTTTTGTTCCAATAATTATGTTGATGATACCTTTTTCAAATAAGTTAGAGACAATATTAACTTTATCTTTATTTTTTAAATTTGTAAATATGAATTCTGAATATATAGTATCTCCGATTTGCTCGTATTTTACTTTATATTCTTTTAAATAATCAACGCAATTAGTTGGAAGAATTATTAGATTCCCAGATAAAACACCCATTTTATAATCAGGCTTACTCTTAACAAGACATTCAAAAATTGTAACAACACTTATATTTACAGGCGCTTTATCAGAAAACAAGTCTTTAATTGTTTCTTTCTTTATGTAATCAGTAAGTATCAACATTCTCAAAGAATCGCCCATATTATTGCTTTCTTCAAGAACAATCTTAGAAATACTATTAAGTTTTCCTATAGAACTAATTAATTTGTGTTTAATATTTTCTTTTAATGAGAATACTATTAATCCTTTTTCAACTAGTGAATACTTTTTCAAAATCTTTTCTATTTCAATTTTATCCAAATCGCTTAATAATTCATCATTGTCTAAAAGAAATTGATATGCTATTTCATAATATTTTATTTCAACATTAGGTAATACTTTTTTACTAGTTAATGATTTGATAATCTTCACATCAATATCAATTTTTAAAGATGAAAGTAATATTAATAATGAAATGTATTCCTTTGTATTCTCAAACAATGCTTCACGATTGTGATTATATTTATTAACAATTTCATCATATACTTTTTGATAAAATGAAAGGCTTCTTAATTCTCTAATTCCAAGCATAACTTTATTTTTATAGCCTTGGAATGCTGACACTTCTTCTTCAGTCGGATAATTAAAATAAATATAGTCTTGATGAGGACATAATGTTCCCTCTTTAATTAGTTCGGGAACAAAGATTTCTTCATCAATAGGTCCGCATACTTTTTCATATCTTTCCCATTCGGCTTTTCCAGCATCATATGGTGGAGTAGCAGTCAATGCGATGATATTTACGTTTGCTCCTAAGCTATCAATAAACTTTTCCAACGACTTTTGCCATTCGTTTTGCAAGTGATGCGCCTCATCTAAGCAAATTGTTTTAACTCCATATTTTCTAACAAGCTCAAAAATATCTATATCAGAATAATCAATAAGAACGCCATCTTCTTCAACAGATAATTTATTCATAATGGAATGTAGTGCTTGATATGTAATAGAATTAATTAAAGTTATTTCATGTAAATCATATGAAAAATAATCATCGATGTTTTCATTTTCGTTCAAGAAACATCCTTCAAATCTTGAACCCCATTGATATTTAATAGTTGTTGTTGGAGACAAAATTATTGCAGGGCAATTTAGGCTTCTTATTAACTCTAAACCTAAAATAGTTTTTCCACTTCCTGGAGCTGCAACAATATTTATCTTTTTGTTTAGTAGGTACTTTTCAGCATTATCCAATATTCTCTTTTGATAATCTCTAAAAGTTCCTTTAAATGTCACATTATCAAATGTTTTCATACTATTTAAAATCCTTTATTATTTATTTAATTATACCATTTCTTTTGTAAAAATTCTACGTTTAAATTGAAATATGGACTTCAAAAAGTAAGTCGTTCACGAACCACCTAATCGTTCATGAACCTTTAATTTCAATAAATAAGAGTATTAAATTAGCAGTTCTAAGTTTTGGATATTACATTATAAATGTTTAAAAAGTACAAAAAAAGGCAAAATACACTGATTTTACCCGATTTTATTACTAGTATTGACATTTTTCTTTGTATCAATATAGGTATACTAATATGGCCAGAAACTATAATTTTGATACTAAACGTTCACAACCTGAAAACTTAACTAATAATGAAATGATTATCATCTTAAATATTCTAAAAATGAAATATCATATGTTCCCGTTTCGTCTCCATTTCTCGTCGAATAAACACTAAAGCCCCAACCAAATCCTGTATAATTTTTCTCATCGTCTGTTAGTAATTCCTTTTTATCTTTATGGGGAGATATTTCATATTTGGAGTTTTTTTCTAATTTTTCATAAGTGCCATATAAATTACTCATATTGAAAACGTAAATTATAGTATTATTAGTTTCATCTATTAATATATATTCTAATACTTCCCATTCGTTACCTGGTTCTATCCACTGAACTATATATGCAGGATAACTAAAGTCTTCTGTGTTCTTAAGCAATCTTCTTTCTTCACCTTCATTTTGGATCGTAAAGTTTTCTAGCCCTTCAACAAAATTATTGAAATCTTCGCTAGTTAATTTACAAGTGAAATAATAGCCGTGGCCATCTACGTCCCATCCAGGAATCCATATATAATAAAACTCATCTAAAGTCGAAGGAGTGTTCCTTGGTGTTAATAGTAAAACAGAATTAAACATATACTCACCATATCCAAGCAGACTATCTTTTTTACCCTCTGGAACCTGTAGCATATTAACATCTTTAACTACATCATATATATATTGATAATCTTTTGTTTTTTTTCTTGTTCTAGGAGCACAATTGAATGCAGTACAAGAACCAAACAATCCTAAAACAATCACTATAATTATAACTCCTATGACTCTTTTTTTCATTTGTTGTCCTCCTCCAATAATAAAACAATTAATTCTATAAAAAAAGTGACATTTATTTATATTTCCATCCGATTCAACTTCAAATTTACGCACACAATCAAAATAGTATTAATATTTACTTTTTTAGTTGCTTTCCAAACATTCATTATTTGAACATCATAACAATCTTTTGATAGTTATTTGCTCTATCATCTCAATATGCTCCGCAACACTAAGCCCGAAATGCACTCGACTGTCTGTTGTGACGTAAGCAAAACCTACCTAGAAAACAAATCAACATATATTTTATTTTTCAACATCTATCATTATTCTGCCTGTTTGAATGGGTAGCTAGCTTATGTTGAAACGTTTAAAATAATAGACATCACCAGTAGTACAATGATCCCAACTTTCAAAATATTGAATAATAATAGTATTATTTATTTCTGAATAAATAACCTTCTTTATATCACCTCTTCCTAACTCTCTTTTTGGATTGTAGTTATTATTAAATGTATTAGCCTGATAATCATCTAAAACCAGTTCTTTATAATTGGTATCATATTCAAATTCTTTTTCTAAATACCCTTTTTCTCTATAGACATTCAAATATTTATTCAAGTCATCAACTTTTATTTCTAAATATATACTATAAACATGGTGAACATAATAATTATAAAAGTATTCATATTTTATAACTTCAGCATCACTGATATCATCTGGAAAGAAATCGTATGCTGCTTTTTGAACCCCTATATCAAATTTCTTATAATTGTTTATATCATTGGTTAATGATTTAGATAAACTTATTCCAAAAATAGCAAAAATCATTACTATATTTATTAATAAAAATCCGGCTTGAAATGCTATTAATTTTTTCCAAAATGTTTTCAAAAACCAAATCAAAATAGTAAGAGCTAACTGTATGACAATAATAATTATGTAACGATATTTATGAATATAACTAATGTCATACAAAAAAGTATCTTCATTAGCCCAAATCAAAAGGCAAATAGTTAATAAATTAATTATTGTAAAAATAATACTTAATACTAAATTGAGGCTTTTCCTTGTTTTCATTTGCTAAATCTCCTCATACATTTATTGATAATCTCTTAAAGCATCCTATGTCTTATCACTTAGATATGTTTTGCAACACTAAACCCGAAATGGCTAGAAACTATAATTTTGATACCAAACGTTTACAACCTATGTAAAACGTTCACAACCTTTATCAACCATTCACAACCTGTACAAAAAAACCTAGATCACTCTAATATTCATTCTTTGACTATGCTCCTTATAATATTATGACATCATCCCAAATATCAGATAGGTTTTTACCATCTATTAATATCTCGTGAGTAAACAAACTATTTTTATGTTCCTCATATAAACTAATATGATTCGTTAAATTACTAACATATCTATAATCTTTTATTTTCCAGTGAATTCCAATCTGGTATACTTTTTCATTATATAGAAAAGTGACTTCATATATACCACTAATAATATCATCAACCATTTTATCATATGGCCAATCTGTTATTTTCTTATAAAATTTATCAAAAGGCATAAGAACAATAAACCTCCTTAAAATAGTTTACAATAAATTCTTTTATTAATTTAACAATACTATATAGCATAGGTAGCAACAAAACCATGGATTTCATCAGTTACACTCAGTATAGTGGCATTCTTAGCTATTAAAGTCCTTACTATAATACATAATTTTGAATATACTACATGTGCTATTTATACCAATCATTAAAAGATACATCAGGAAATCTAGGATAAATAGTATAACAATATGTATCATTATCATAATTCAAAGGAATATATTCTTTATCTAGTGTTATTTTT
>JAEEHM010000096.1 GCA_016280895.1 Bacillota bacterium | reverse complement strand
CAATCCCCAATCCCCATAAATATCATCAAAAATTTTAAGAAAATATTATTTCAAAAATTAATAATTTCTTGTATCTTAATAACCCAAAATTATAAATTATTAATTAACAATACAATTAATGGAAGATAAGAAGAGAAATATAAAGCATATAGTTATAAGGTTGAAAAATGTGCAAGATAGCACTACAGATAACACAGAAAAATTATGGTATGATAAGCCTGCAACAATTTGGTTAGAAGCTCTACCTATTGGAAATGGACGTTTAGGAGGTATGATTTATGGTGGAACTAAATCTGAGCAAATACAATTAAATGAAGACAGTTTTTGGTCAGGAGGTCCACACAACAACAACAGTTCTACTTCAAAAAATTTTTTGGAGCAAGTACGAACTTTGATTTTCAATGGACAAGAGTCCGAAGCAGAAAAAATTATTAATAATGAATTTATTAAAGGACCTCATGGAATGAAATATTTAACTTTGGGGAGTTTATTCTTAACACATCCTGATATTGATGAAAATAATATAAGAAATTATAAAAGAGAATTAGATTTAAAAACAGCACTTTCTATTATTTCTTTCGAAAATAATGGAGTACATTATAAGAGGACATCATTTGCTTCCATTCCAGATGGAATTATTATAATGAAATTTGAAGCTGATCGTAAATCTAATTTTAATATTTCACATAAATGTCCATTTAAATCTACATATGAAAAAAGTCAAGGAGGAATAGTTAGTAAAATTCAAGGAGTTTCACATGAAGGTATTGGTAGTAAGCTTACAGCAGAATTATTAGTGAAAGTAATTGAATGTGATGGAAAGACAAATTATACAGACAGTGGTCAAGTAGAGGTTAGTAATTATACATCAACTACAATTCTTATCTCAGCTGCTACAAATTATGTTAATTATAATGATGTAACTGGCAATCCATCAACTAAGAATATATCTTATTTAGTCAATGCTGAAAAATTAGATTATGAAAAATTACTTAATCGTCACCTTGAGGTCTATCAAAAGCAATATAATCGTGTCCATCTTTCCTTACCTTCAGATCAAAATAATTGTAATTTAACAACTGAAAAGCGTTTGAATTCCTTTGCAGGGAGTGAAGATTGGGGAATGGTGGCATTATTATTCAATTATGGTAGATACTTGCTTATTTCCTCATCTCAACCAGGTGGACAGCCTGCTAATTTGCAAGGATTATGGAATGATAAAGAGAATGCACCTTGGGATTCTAAATATACTATTAATATTAATGCAGAAATGAATTATTGGCCAGCAGAGGTATGTAATCTTAAAGAAACTACTGAACCTTTATTTTTAATGATCAAAGATTTGAGTGAGACAGGGGCAATCACTGCCAAAGATATGTATAATTGTGGTGGTTGGATGGCTCATCATAACACAGATCTTTGGAGAATAGCTGGCCCTGTTGATGGAGCTGCATGGGGAATGTTTCCTAATGGAGGGGCTTGGCTTACTACACATATATGGCAGCATTATCTTTATACAGGAGATATTAAATTCTTAAGAGAATGGTATCCTGTCATTAAAGGAACTGCAGATTTTTATATGGATTATATGCAGCCTCATCCAAAATATAACAATTGGCTTGTTAATGTTCCTTCTGTTAGTCCAGAGCAAGCACCATATGGAAAAAGTTCTAATATAATAGCAGGTTGCACAATGGATAATCAAATTTGCTTTGATGCATTATCTAATACTCTGACTTCAGCCAAAATATTGGGAGAAGATGAAAGTTATCAGCAAAAATTAAAAGAAACTATTGATCGTCTTCCACCAATGCAAATTGGAAAATATGAACAGCTTCAAGAATGGTTAGATGATTTAGATGACCCTAGAAATCAACATCGTCATATATCTCATTTATATGGATTATTCCCATCAAACCAAATTAGTCCATATAAACATAATGAATTATTTGCTGCAGCGAATAAAACATTACAACAAAGAGGTGATGAAGCAACTGGTTGGAGTTTAGGATGGAAAATATGTTTTTGGGCCAGAATGCTTGATGGAGATCATGCACTTACAATTTTAACAAATATGCTGAAATTATTACCTTCAGAAGATGTTGCTAACCAATATCCACAAGGTCGTACATTCCCTAATTTATTCGACGCACATCCCCCTTTTCAAATAGATGGAAATTTCGGTGCAACAGCTGGAATTGCAGAAATGTTATTACAAAGTCATGATGATGCAGTACATTTATTACCAGCTTTACCTTCAAAGTGGAAAAATGGCAGTGTAACTGGATTAAAAGCAAGAGGAGGATTTGAAATTGATATAGAATGGGAAGAGGGAATAATTAATCATGTAAAAATACAATCCAATTCTGGAGGAATTATTAGAGTACGTGCCTATGACGAACTTGAAGGTGAGGGATTAAAAGTAGCTGAAGGAGATTGTCCTAATCCATTATTTTCTTCTCCTTTAATAAAAGATCCACTCATTTCTTCATCACTTGCATCAAAACCATCTATTAATATTAAAAAAGTATATGAATATGATCTTGAAACTATAGCTGGCGCTGATTATTATCTTTTCAAAAAATAAATAATAGAAATTAATATTAATAGAATTAAATTATATATTATCTATAATAAAGGGTAATAATAATACAATAAAAATTAATTATATTAATTATTCTTAATTATTAATTAATAATTATTAATTAATTACTTAATTATTAATTAATAATTATTAAT
>JAEEHM010000012.1 GCA_016280895.1 Bacillota bacterium | reverse complement strand
GTACAGCAAGGCGGACGTGCAGAATATGAACCAATGCCGGCATTAGTAGATGATAATGGAGAACAAGTAATTGCTGGTGGCATTTTTTTACGTAGACCAACACATGGTCGTGATTTTCATCGTAATGTAAAAACAGAAACATTTACAACTAATGCACAGTTAACACCTGAACAATTTAATGAAATTGATAACCAATTATATAATATTAAAGATAAATATAATCTTCATAGAAATTTAGCACCAGAAGAGTTAGCACAAGTTCATCAAATGGCAGTAGAAAAATATGAACTTCATGAAAATCATATAACTACTGCTAGTCTTATGTCTGCATTAGATATGGTAAATGATGTTATGGGAGAAAATTATACTTTTGATGATATTAAAAATTTATCAAATGAAATTGATGAACAATATGGTGAAACTTTTAATAGATTGCAAGAAAGTAAATTTCAAGCTGAAATGAATGGTTCTTTAGGAGGTAAAGGACCTAATACTATAAAAGTACAAAGATTAGATGAAGAGTTGGCAATAATACGAAATAGCATTAATGAACAATCTCCTTTACATGCTTTAGCATTAATTTTACATGACATAGGAGAAGCAGAAAAAGGGGCTAATAGTGTTGTTGAAATGTTAATTGATGAATTAAATAAAGATATTAAAGTAATGGAAGATAATTTAAATAGTCAAACATGGAAAGAACTTAATCCTGATTCAATTGAGCCAACAAAAAGAAGAATTAAGGAATATGAAAAATACATTAACGAATTGTCTGAAAATGAAGGTAATGTTGATGATGTTCTTCAAATTTTAAGAAGCCAAGCTGATGAATTACAGGCAGATATGAAAAAAATTGAAAAAGAACATGGTTATGATGAGAAAAAAATTCATAAATTAACTAAAGAAAAAGGGGGAAAGCATACTTTTGAATTATGGGGACATGAATACGAATGGAAACGCAAATATTTAGATTTACAAAATAGAGAGTTCCTTATTGATGCATTACAAGGTAAAGTAAATAACGCTACTAGTATGGATAGTCTTGATAGTCATATTGCAAAGAAGATACAAAATGATATAGCACCACAAGCTGAATATGATGAGGTTGCGACTGTTTTCTTACGTAATGATCAAGGTGTATATTCAGATGTTGTTAGTAATACTTTAGAGATGAATCGTAATAAAAAGGCATGGGGTTATCAATTAAACGATTTACGTACCAATTTGGCACTTGATTATGGTATTAGCGAATATGATATTCATGCTCCTGAATTAACAGAATCACAACAGCAACGTGTTGATGAAATTTATAATAAACAAAAATTTGTAGGTATATCAGAATATATTGATAAACATGGAATAGAAGCTTTTGAAAAGATGCGTAAAGAAATGCTTATTAAATTTGCTCATCAAGATCGTCATACAGGTGAATGGATAGAATATGCACCATTTATGAAAACAATGGAACAAATTCATGAGTTGTATGGTGATTTTGATTCCAATACTATGGAATTATTAGATAACGGTATGGTGTTGGATTTCAATACATTGCATCGTACCCATGCGGAAATAGCTGAACAGGTACAATTGGAAGATGTTTTAAAGTCAATTAATACTATGGAAGAAGCTAAAAAGGTTGTGTACAAACAAGTTGAAGTGGCAACTGATTTAAACGATATTAAATTAGTAATTGATGAATCTGGTGAAGTTATACAAAAGATTGGTCAACAATTGGAAGAAGGGGAGCAGGAATTGGAAAGCGCAAAGGATGCGTTGCAAAGAGTACCATCATATTTGAGAGATCAGATTTTAACAGGCAATGATAATTTTGGAGAATTTATTATTAGCAATGATAAGATTAGAAAACAATATGCTAATTTTGAAACTGATACTGGTGAAAATTGGCATATGGATGATGGGAGGTTTGGAAATGATACTTGGTGGGATATTAGAGATAAATCATATATTGGTGGAGAAGGTCCACGTTTTTATGATTTACATAGTTCTATTGGTAATTGGAAGCGTATCAACCCTATATTACGTAATAGTGATCGTGGCGATATGACTATGGCTGAATATAATAACCTTGTATTAAGTGGAGAAATTGAAGGTGTGCCTATATGGAAAAAAGGGAAAGATGGAGAATGGTATGGTGGAATAGACTATTTTGATTGGGATGCTGATATTGGTGATGACATAAAAGAACTTGTTACACCAGATATGAAAATGAGTGAGTTTATGGATATATTGTCATCTAGTATTAATAAATATCAATTACAAGAAAATACTACATTATGGAGAGGGGGGTATTTAAATACAGATGAAAATGGTGTTGGTACTTTTACAGGATTAACATCAACTGCTATGGATAAAGGTTTAGCTGAAATGTTTAGTCGTGGTGAGAATGATTATTTAATAGAAATTTTAGCTCCTGAAGGCACTATGGGAAGTATGGATACACATGTACCTGGAGAATTTCTTTTAGATACTGGTATGCAATATTATGAACTTGAACGTGATGATAAAGAAAAGACAGCTACAGTTGCATTACTAGATCCAACCAAAGATATCCAAGAGCAAATTAGCCAAATACAAAAAGATCGTATTGAACGAGTGCGTAATGCATCTACTGATACTATTAATGATGTTGTTAGTGGTGAAGGTGTACAGAATATTGTTGAAGAGCATAAACGTACCATACCAGAGTTATATGAAGCATTAAGGGATCGTGGTGATTTTGAAGAAATGTTGGAAGGTATCTATCAAGTGGATAAAGAATTATATCAACAATTAGTTGATTATGTTGTTGCACAAGAGGAAAGTGTTAATGAAGGAGTGGCAAAATATAAAATATTAAAAGAAATGAGTAAAACAAATGTTACTAAAGCTGCAAATTTTGTATTAGAACGTCATGATATTTTAGCAGAGGCAATGGAATTTAGGGAACAAATGATTGCTGATGAAGAATTAAAAAAACAACAAGAAGTAATGCAACAAAATAAAGGTACAGTTGATGGTGAAGGATCTTTTGCTGATGTTATGGCAGAAATGACTGAAAGAGGGAAAAGATATCAAAATGATATGAACCAACCATCTGGTGTAGAAACCATGCAGGGAGTTGAAGGTGAAGATGAAAATGATGAAGAAAGTTATGTTGCAAACGTTGCTGGATATGAAAGTGAAATGGAAGATATTGTAAATGCCCAGTTAGAAACAGAACATACTGACTATTTTGATGATATTGATGTTATGAATAAAACAGGGCATAATATTATTGAGTCTGGTGACAGAGTACAAAGTTACATTAATATGGTTGTTCGTAATTTAGAATCACAAGGATATAGTAGTAAGCAAATATCACAAATTGAACAAGAATTATATGATGTATTAAAAGAAAATCAAGATATTACAGATAAATCAGATATTAGAAGTACACAACGTAATTTACGTAAAATGATTTTTAAAAGAGAAGCATTAGTAATGAATTTACTTGGTGAAGAAGGTACAAGTGAATTTTTTGATTTTAAAACACGTGAAGCTACCCCTGATGATATTGAAGCTTTTAATGCACAAAAAAGTAAATATTTAAATAAAGAAGATCTTGATTTTATTAAAGAAAAATTTAAAATTAGTAGTGATGCAGGTACTGCTAAAGATAGAAATAGAGATGTTAAAAGACAATTAAAAAGACGTGGTTTATGGGATGAAGCTCTTAATAGTTTACGTCGTAATAAATATGGTGATATTTATGAAATGAGTCTTGATCAATTATTAGAACATATTAAGGCTATTGATGAGAAAATTAATGCTAGTTTTGATTTTGATAATGTTGATATTGCTAAATTAGGTGCAGAATCTGATATGATTGATACTGTTAAAAATGCTAATATGTTACATATAAATGATTTAGCACGTAATCAAACTAAAGCCCAAGATATGGCGAATAATGTTTTGGATGAACAAGCTTATAAAGATGCTATGATTGCTAATATGCCCGAAGCTTTTGATCAAGAGGAAGTTATTAATGCTGTTAATAGACAAAAAGAAAGAGAATTAGAAAAAGAAAATAAACGTAAAGCTGAAGAAGAAGCGAAATATAGAGCATCATTAGCTGGTGTACAATATACTGATGCATATGTTGATGCACCAAATGATAAGGATATAAGATATCATCAAGGTAGCCCATTGTATGAAAGCAAAAACGAATTCTTTGATCAAAAGAGTTATGATAGGGCTAAAAAACAATTTTATAATAACCCAACTCAACGTACTTTTGCACGTTATGCACG
>JAEEHM010000095.1 GCA_016280895.1 Bacillota bacterium | reverse complement strand
TAGCAATGCTATACATTACTTTTGAAGCTTTTTCCATTTAATATGTCTCCTTGTTTCTATAAAAATAATATATACCAATTAATTATTAGATTAAAATGTAATAAATAATAAAGATTATGGAACAAACCGATAATCAAGAAGTTAAATATAATCTTCCAAACGAAGAGGAGCAGAAAAAGAAAAATAGAAGAATAACAGGTATCTTCGTTCTTTTAACTACGATTGTTATAGATGTCTGTTCCTTATTAGCGTATTTTGCAACGCTTAGAGACAAAGATAATAAAGAAACATACGTTGTTTCAGAAGAATCAAAATCTATCTATAACAATCTATTAACATATATCAAAGATATATGTGATGATGAAGGTCATCCAATACCAAATCAAATTATTGGTATTAACTATCAAGATGATAAGTTATTAATATCAACAAAGAATGACACTAATGAAATATATGTTACATATAATCATACAAATGGATTAGAAGAAACATTATTATCATTCAAGGATAGCGTCCCAACATCATCAAGTTATTCTATTGAATCATTATTTGAATTAGATAACGAAAAAGAATTAAACATTGGTAGTGCAATATTAGACAATCAACATATAGGTATAGTTAGTAAATCAATAACAAATGAATACTATGTTTCATTTACTGGTTTATGTAGTTGTGGATCCATGATATCCATGGTTCATCAACAATATGATGAAGGTGGCAACTATACGAATAAGTTAAATGCACCTAAAGATAATAAGTTGGTTTATGACTTGTTATACGTTATTTCATTCGATGAATAATAAACATTTACAAGGAGCTAAAAATGGTATTAATTGAATTCGAAAAATGGTTGGCAACATGTCGAAAAACAAATGGTGATCCACTTTCAAACAGGACCATTGAACACTATTCAGGTGGAGTGAAAACTGTTTCGGAAGAAATGCTAAAACAAAAAGTTATTAGCAAAAGATTGGAAGATATGAATTTATCAGAATTAGAGCGTGCTATTTTTCGCATTTTTCAAGATAAAAATTTTATAGTCAAAAACACAACAGGGAAAGAAATGTATAGTAATGCTTTGAAAAAATTTAGATCCTTTATTTATTTTAATGAAGGAGGCTACTCATCTGAAGATGAAGAAGTGGAAAAGATTAATAAAAACCCAGCATTTACCAAAACAGAAAAAGAAACACTTATTAAGGCCAGAGTAGGGCAAGGAACTTATAGAAATCAGTTGATCAAAAAGTTTAACGGAACGTGTATTGTTACAGGTTTACAATTGAAACAGGTATTAACAGCCAGTCACATAAAACCTTGGTGTGTTTGCAATAATTCAGAGAGAGTTGACGTGGAAAATGGCCTCTTATTAAGTGCCACATACGACAAATTATTTGATTCTGGTTTGATATCTTTTGACAAAAATGGCCAAATGATGATTTCAAGCATAATACCAGCTCACGACGCTAATATTCTTCAATTAAAGCCAAATGCTATTTTTAACATTGGATACAACAATAAAATGGATAAATATATTGAATATCACAACAAATATATTTTTAGTAAATAAAGATATCTTTATTTGATCTTTTGGATATAAAACTCATCATTTTTCTTTTTCAATAAACAGTCAACACCGTTTATTGAAGTTTATTTATATATATGCAAGAATATAAATAATTTCAAATATGATGGATTTTGAATTTCTTATTCAACGTATTTACGACCAACAAGATGATACATATCTTAATTTTGCCAAACCATCAGAAAAGATTATGGCAATGTATATTTTGTATCATTATTTCAATGCGGATGTATCCAGATTAGATGAGGTTAATAATTCTCTTACAACTACTATCGATGATAGTTCCTTCAAAATCAGATCAGTCTTAAAAAGCGTGAATATTGATGATGCTATTGATTTCAACTCCTACCTAAAAAAAGAGGATTTTGATACTTTACAAGACGATGAATTAATCGCTCGAGTAAAAGAATTGGCTAGAGTGGTTGGCGCAACGGTTTATCACGATAAATCTATTTCAAATTTCCAGTTGATTGATAAGTTTGACGAACTTCAAGTTAAACTAACTGAATCTACTTCCTATGTAGTTAGAATTCTTTGCCCATTTAACGTCGATATAGATAAAAAAATACATGTGCAAGAAATAATATCAGATATTTCTGTTTCTGGTGGAAACGTTCTTTTTGAAATCATTTTTGGAGATGATTTGGAACAAGAAATATCAGACATAGATAGTCCTAAGGAATATGTTGCTTCTGGTACATTGAATCTTGTTGAGGACTCAATTTGTTATTTTGGCCAAGAAGAAAGTTTCGTTACAATCGTTTCCGCAAAATCTTTAAAACAAATTTTTCTTCAATACAGTACAAGAGGTTTATTTGCTAGCAATTTAAGGTTTTACATCACAAATAAAAAAATAGATGGAAAAATTAAAAATACAATTCAAAATGAGCCCGAAAATTTTTGCTATTTTAACAACGGAATCATTATTACATGTGATAAATACGACATTGTAGACAGAAAAATAAGATTAACTAATTTTTCAATTGTTAATGGTGGACAAACTACAAATATTATTGGAAGAACTCCTTTTGAAAAAGATTTTGGTATTATTTGCAAGGTAATTCAAAACAAATATGAAGATCAAAACGAAAGAATTCAATTTCTTTCAAAAGTTGCTGAAGCG
>JAEEHM010000094.1 GCA_016280895.1 Bacillota bacterium | reverse complement strand
ATCAATCGCAATTACTATTTGATCATAATCTAAAGCTTTATTAATATATTCTTCTTTATTTGAATTTGTGATTGAAGAAATTACATCATAATCACAATCCTTCATACCTTTTTCTTTTAGATATTTACTACAATAATACCCAAATGAATTTTGATTACCACTGTATCCTAATTCATATGCTGAAGTAGATGACATAATGATTGTGTTTTTAGTCTTATCTAAACCATCAAAATTATCTGTATAAACTGTAACTGATTGTTTAGCTAAAGATTGGTTTAATTGAATATGGCTAGTAATATCAAATAAAGTATTTCTTTCTTCTGTTACTTCTTCAAATAAACCATATTTAATCTTCTTCAATAAAATTCTTTCTACAGCCTTATCAATAATCTTAATATCAATTTCACCATTATTTACAGCACTGATAACATCTGGAATAACTGCTATTGGATCAGATACTGAAGTGTAACATAAGATATCAGCACCAGCTTTAATTGCAAGTATTGCTGCTTGGCTCTTACCGTAGCCCTTAGTGATAGCACTCATCTCTAAAGCATCAGTTACAATCAAACCTTCATAGCCTAAATCTTCTCTAAGTAAACCAGTTAATACAGTTTTTGATAATGTTGCTGGGTATGTAGTATCTAAACATGAGAACACAATATGTGTTGTCATAATCGCATCAATGCCATTATAGATAGATGCGATAAATGGCGCAAGCTCAATCTTATATAAATCATCAAGTGATGATGTAATAGTCGGTAAATCTAAATGGGAATCGGTTGAAGTATTTCCATGTCCAGGGAAATGTTTAGAACAGCTCATCACATTTTGACTCTTCAAACCATTAATCATGTTTGTTCCAAATCTCGCAACCTTAATTGGATTATCAGAATAGCTTCTACAATTAATGATTGGATTTAATGGATTATTATTAACATCAAGTACTGGTGCTAAATCAAAATTGATACCATAATATTTTAATTCTTCACCAACTGCTTCTCCAACTAAATATGCATTGTGAGGATCATTAGTTGCAGATGTTGCCATATTACCTAAAAATCTAGTAGCACCAGTGTTCATTCTATTAACTGTACCAGTTTCTTGGTCAATTGATATAAAACCAGGAATACCTCCATTTGCTTCTTTGAAACGATTTTGTAAATCTACACTCATCTTTGATGTTTCAAGTGGTGCTGTACAATTATATCCCATATAAATGTAATTACCTAAATGATAATCAGATATTGCGCTTTTAGCACTTTTACTTAATGATGTACCTGTATTTGACCCAATAAACATTTGGCCAATTTTTTGTTCCAAAGTTAAAGTTTTTAAGATATCATCAGCTCTTTTTAAATCGGCATCATCTACTTTAGGTGCTACATATTTTTTAACAGTCAAATTAATAGTTTTTATTAAATCATTATTATCATAAACACTAACAGTAGAATTACCTTCTCTTAATGCTAAAAGATATTTTCCATCACCAATAGCAAGCTTATCATTACTAAAAACATATTTGATATTATCACCCTTAATTTTAATATCTTTAATTTCACCAGCAGTAAGTTCAAGATTAATAACAGGATCTTCATCAATTATTTCTTTTTTAACTTCTACTGTAAATGTGTATTCAAAATCAGCATCTTCTTCAGCATATACATACACAATAGCAACACCTTCTTGGTAAGCTTTTAAAGCACCTTTTTCCACTCGAAGTACGAGAGCATTACTAGTACCATATACAGCAGTATAATTTACTTCTTCTTTCTTTCCATTAGTTACTAAATAGAATTTAACCTCAAGAGCTAAAGTTTCACCAATTTCCATTTCACTAACTTTATTTACAACTTCAATTTTCTTTTCAATTTTATCATTTGGCTTGTTACTTTCATTTTTATTACAGCCAAACATAAATAAAATCGATAAAATTAAAATCATTATCAAACATATTTTCTTCATATAATTCTTCTCCTGAATATATTATACCATTATATACAAAATAAAAAAAGGTAAAGTTAAACTTTACCTTTGTTTTATGGAAGTAAATGACCACATTCTTGATAAATACGGTACCAATCTTCCTTACTTAAATAAATATTTAATCCATCTACACATTCTTTAATATGGTCAATATTAGTAGAACCTGTAAGCAATATCAAATTCTTATCAAGCTTTAAGATAAATGCACTAGCTATCGCGCATTTAGATGTATGATAAATATCAGCATATTTTTCTAATACTTGATTAATGAGAGGATATTTCTTTTCATCAAAGATACTTCCTTCAAAGAAACCATAAATAAATGGACTCCATGCTTGAATATAAATATTATTTTTCTTCATATAAAAGAATAAATCACTATCAGCATAATCAACCTTACCAGTAGGCACATTCGTATACATCACTTGATCTAACATCAAAGTATTACCAAGTCCTAATGATATTTGGTTATATTTAATATCAATATTTCTTGATTTTAAATATTCAATCTCTGATGTATTAAAATTAGAAAGTCCAAAATCTTTAATATATCCCATATCTTTTAGATATTTAACAGCAGCAAATACCTCATCTCCATCTAAAAAGATATCAGGTCTATGTATCAATAAAGAATCTAAATAGTTAGTATTCAATCTTTTTAATGATTCCATACATGCAGAGATAATATAATCATAAGAATTATCATAACCACACGTTTTATATGCGATACCTACCTTAGATTGGATATACATTTTATCTCTTAAATCTGGATGTTCTTTTAATACTGCACCAACTAATTCTTCACATTTACCCCTTCCATAAATATCAGCTAAATCGAAGAAATCAATCCCTAATTTCAAGCAGGCTGTGATTAAATCATAAACTTGATTACTTGTTAGATTATTAATACGCATTAAGCCAAGACCAATTTTTGCCATATATACCTCTATTCAAAAACATAACCAAGTGGTGTTAAGATAAATCTTGCCATCTTAAAATATTGTTTACCAAAAGGAATACCGATGATAGTAATACAGAATAGTAAGCCAGTTAATAAATATCCTACTGCAGATGCAAGTCCACCAATTACTGCCCAAATGATATTGATGACAGTTTTAAAGCCTGTTACCTTCTTCTCTTTCACATTCTTTCCAAATGGCCAAAGCACAAAACCAGCCATCTTAAACAATTGAATACCTACAGGTATACCAATAATTGTGATACAACATATAAGGCCTGCAATTAAAGATTCGATTGCCCAAAATAAACCACCAAACACAAACCAAATAATATTACCTAGTGTTTTCATATAATATCTCCTATTTCATTAAATTTAATGTTTTTTCAACGTCTTCTGTTTGTCCTACATCGATATATAAATCAGCAAGTGCAGATAATGACATTGATCTTTCATTTAATAATATGTATGAACCATCCACAATAATAAAGGCACACGCATTTATTATTACATCTTTTTTGTTTAAATTGATTGGAAGATAAGCACTAAAGATAATATTAGAACCATCATCTTTAATATTTATTCCATCATCAGTTCTATACATTATTAAATCATTTTCTAAATTTGATAATCTTCTTGCACTGTAATTAACATTAATACTGTCAAGT
>JAEEHM010000093.1 GCA_016280895.1 Bacillota bacterium | reverse complement strand
TACCTTTCTTCATTTCACCACCATACCAAGAATTTAAAATGATTTGTTCACGACTTGTTACATTGAATAAATCTGAAGTTTCAGAATTTAATCCTAATTCTTTATAATTTTCAACCTTAGCTTTTGATGCAGTGTATACCATGAAATCAGGTTTGAAGTTTTCTTCTTCTTCCTTAGTTGGCTTAATAAACATATTTCTTACGAAATGTGCTTGCCAAGCAACTTCCATGATAAATCTAACAGCCATTCTTGTATCTTTATTAGCACCACAGAATGCATCAACTACAAATAATCTCTTTCCAGATAATTGGTTTAACGCAATCTTCTTGCATTCATTCCAAGCTTCAATTGATGCTTTATGGTTATCGTTCTTATATCCTTCAGTAGTCCACCAAACTTCTCCTGGTGCACCTTCTTTAGTAGTATCATCAAATACAATAAATTTGTCCTTAGGGCTACGACCTGTATAAATACCAGTCATTACATTAACAGCACCTAATTCAGTTAATTGGCCTTTATCATAGCCAGTTAATTCAGGTTTCATTTCTTCTTCGTATAAGAAATCATAAGATGGATTATAAATAACTTCTTTCACATCATTGATTCCATATTGTTTTAAATCAGAATTTTTAAACATATTTCCTCCTTATAGGTAATATAAATTACCTTTTTTAATTCCTTTTATATTTTACCATTTTTTTACATTTTTTTCAATAAAACAATCTTGTAATATAAAAAATAACGCTTTCATAATTTAATCTATTTTTAGGAATAAAAAAAGAAATGTTACATTAATTATGTAACATCTCATTTTTACAAACTATTCTTAAATAATTCACTAAGTGTTGGGTGTGCAAAGATAAATTTCTTTGCGGCACTACAATTTACATCACAATTCATTAAAAGCATTGCTTCATGGATTAAAGTAGATGCATCATAACCAATTATATGACATCCAACTAATTTATCATCTACAATCAATGTTTTAATAAAACCTTCAGTCTCATTTAATGCCAGTGCTTTACCATTGCTTCGATACATCACTTTATTAGCTTTATATTCTATTTGTTGTGATTTTAATTCTTCTTCAGTTAAACCAACACTCGCAATTTCAGGTATTGAGAAAATTGCACTTGGACATGGATATTTCTTTGTATCATTACCTAAGATATTATCAATTGCGACCATTCCACTAAATGATGCATAGTGTGCTAACATTGTTTTACCATTGCAATCACCAATTGCATAAATATTATCAATATTAGTTTTGAAATTATCATCTGTGATAATACCTTTTTTAGTATATTCTATACCTACTTCATCTAGGCCAATATCTTTAATATTTGGACATCTTCCAATTGAAAGTAAGATTTTATCAAATGATTCTTCTAATGTTTCACCATTCTTTTGGTATACAATTGAAGCTTCTTTGATTTCTTCTACTAATGTTTTTGTATTGATCTTAATACCACTTCTTGTTAAATAAGAACTAATACGCCTTGATAATTCTTTATCAATGTTAGCAAGGATTGAATCAAGCCCTTCAAATATTGTAACATTTACTCCAAATGATTTAAATATTGATGCCATTTCTACACCAATTACACCACCACCAATAATAGCTAAACCACTTGGTAATTCTTCTAAATCTAATAAAGATGTTGAATCAAGGGCTTTTTCACTACCTTTGATGATTGTGTTTAAATTAGAACTACCTGTTGCAATGATGATATTTTTACCAAAATATGTTTCATCACTTACTTTTACAGTGTTTTTATCTACTAATTTAGCACATCCATTTACTAATTCAACACCACTTTTATTAATTAAGAAATTAATTCCATTAACTAATTCTTCTACTACCTTATCTTTTCTTTGTTTTGCTTTAGAAAAATCAAAATTAAAGTTAGCATCTATTCCTACATCACCTGCTTTTTTTAAATCATTGACTTCTTTCGCAATAGCATTATAAGTTTTTGTAGGAATACAACCTCTATTTAAACAAGTTCCCCCTAATTTATCTTTCTCAATAAGTAAAACACTTAAACCTTGTTCTTTCGCATATAGTGCTGTTTCATATCCCCCTGGGCCAGCACCGATGATAATAACATCATATTCTTTCATATATGTACCATTATAATAGATCTCTATATTTTACTTTAGGGAATCTTGCTGCTTTAACATCATCTAATCTTCTTACGATTGTAGTATGTGGTGCAGTCTTTAATACTTCAATGTCTTCATGTGCAATTTTCTTCATAACATTAATGAAGCCATCAAGTGTTTCCTTTGATTCATTTTCAGTTGGTTCAATCATTAAAGTTTCATGGAATAATAGTGGGAAGTAGATTGTAGGTGGATGATAGCCATAATCTAACAATCTCTTCGCAATATCAAGTGTTGATACCTTATGATCTTTGATTCCATCAAATACTACTTCATGCTTACAATGTCTATCAATTGGAAGAATATATTCATCTTTTAGAGATTCCTTGATGTAATTTGCGTTTAATACTGCAAGGCGTGATACATCAGAAATATGTTCTTTACCTAAGGATAAAATATAAGCATATGCTTTTATTACAACATTGAAATTACCATAGAATGTTGAAACTTTTCCAATTGATTTCTTAGAATACACAAAATGATATTTATCATTCTTCTTTTCCACAATTGGATTAGGTAAATATTTAACTAAATCTTCTCTTACACCAACTGGACCACTTCCTGGTCCTCCACCACCATGTGGAGTTGAGAAAGTTTTATGTAAATTGATGTGCATAATATCAAAGCCCATATCGATTGTTTTAACATAGCCTAATACTGCATTTAAATTAGCACCATCATAATACATTAAACTACCATTTTTATGAACTAATTTAGAGATTGTTAGAATATCTTTTTCAAAAATACCTAAGGTAGATGGATTTGTAAGCATTATACCTGCTACATTTTCATCTAACATTCCTTTTAGCATCTCAACATCAACACAGCCATCACTCACACAGTTACATACTGCGATTTCAAAACCACAGACTGCAGCTGATGCTGGGTTTGTACCATGGGCACTGACAGGTACGATTACTTTTTTACGATTGAATTCGCCTCTTTCTTCAAAATATTTCTTCATTACCATTAAGCCAGTTAATTCTCCATGTGCTCCTGCGCAAGGTGCAAAACTGAATTTAGCCATTCCAGTAATTTCTTCTAATAATTTTGAAGTATTATAATAAATCTCTAAGCATCCTTGGACTGTTTTTTCATCTTGTAGAGGATGAACATTGTTGAACTGTCTAAGTCCTGCTAATTCTTCATTGATTTTAGGATTATATTTCATTGTACATGAACCTAATGGATAAAATCCTTCATCAACACCAAAGTTCTTTTTTGATAGATTAGTAAAGTGTCTTACAACATCAAGTTCACTAACTTCAGGGAATAATAATTCTTCTTTTCTTTGATATTTATCGCTTAATGCATATTTATGTTCATATTCAGCAAAGTCATAAGCAATTCTAGAATTAGAAGACTTTTCAAAAATTAATTTATCATCCATTTTATAAAGCCTCCTTCATTTCAAACATTTTCGCAAATGATTTAATATCTTCTATTGAATTCATTTCAGTTGCACAGAATAACATCTTATTCTTATCAATAATTAAGCCAGATAAATAGCCTTGTTTTTCTAATTGTTTGCTGATTTTATTTAAATCGCCTTTGTATTCAAGCACAAATTCATTGAAGAATTCATTTTTATTGACATCCTTAAATCCATGTTTCAACAATTCATCATGTAGGATATGTGCATTTTGGAATCTGATGTCACTAACTTCATACATACCCTTCTTACCCATACATGCACAATATATACATACATTTAAGGCCATCAAGCTTTCATTTGAACAAATATTTGAAGTTGCTTTTTCTCTTCTGATGTGTTGTTCTCTTGCTTGAAGTGTTAACACAAAACCTCTTTTTCCATCAACATCTTCAGTTAGGCCAACAATACGACCAGGAAGTTTTCTAAGTAGTTCATTTACACAAGAGATGTAGCCAATATATGGTCCACCAAATGACATATTAATACCCATCATTTGACAATCACCACAAGCAATATCAGCACCTAATTCTCTTGGACTCTTAATATATGCATAATTAGAAGGTGCACCAATTAAAATAAATAGAATCTTCCTTTCTTTTAATTTAGCTACAAAATCATAATCTTCTAAATAACCATAGAAATTTGGATATTGACATATAACACATGCGACATTTTCATCAATTTTAGCAAGTACGTCTTTTGTATCTAGAATATAATCCTTAGATTTCGCAAATTTTAGATTATAGCCATGGAAATGGCTGTATGTTTTAATGACTTCTAAATAATTAGGATTGATAGTATCAGCAATTATTACATCTTTCTTTCTTGTATGATTGCATGCCATCATTATTGATTCAAAGCTTGCTGATGCACCATCATACATTGACGCATTAGATACATCCATACCAGTAAGCTCACAAATATATGATTGATATTCAAAAATATATTGAAGCGTTCCTTGTGAGATTTCTGCTTGATATGGTGTATAACTAGTTAAAAATTCTTGTCGTTCTAATATTGGTTTAATAATAGATGGAACATATACATTATAACTACCAGCTCCTCTAAAGATATTTAATTCTTTATTCTTCTTCGCAATTTCAAAAATATGCTTTCTTAAAGATATTTCATCCATTGATGATGGAAGATTAAAATCTTTTTCTTTTAGGGAATCATCAATATCCGAAAACAAATCATCGATTGTATTTACACCGATTACAGATAACATTTCCTTGATATCTTTTTCAGTGTGTGGAAAATATTTATATTGCATATTTATACCTATTTACAAATACTTTGATATTTTGTTGCATCTAATAAATTATTAAGCTCAGCTTCATCACTCATTTCAATCTTTAAAATCCAATTAGCATATGGATCATTATTGATAAGTTCAGGATTATCTAATACTTCATTGTTGACTTCAATTACTTTTCCACTTACAGGTGCCATAATGTCACTTGCAGCCTTTACAGATTCAATAGCACCACATTCTTCACCTTGTGCTACATCTGCATCTTGGAATCCTTCAACATATACGACGCTTCCTAAGCTCTCTTGAGCATAATCACTAACACCAACAGTAGCAATATTACCTTCTACTTTAACCCATTCATGTGTTTCACTGTATAACAAACCTTCTAAAATCTTACTCATTTTTTATTCTCCTTCTACTTTACATATTTTTTTATCATGAATTTACGATCACGTATTTTTGCTTTCACAATATTGTGACGAATCTTAATGCCAATAATTGTATTCATTTTCGCATATTTTATATCAACAAAGCCTAAAGCTAAGGCTTCAGTATGATTTGGAATTAAATAACCAGTTGTGATAAAACCAATTGGTTCATTTGTGTTGATATCAACAAGCTCATAGCCTGCTCTTGCGATACCACGGTCAATTAATTCAATTCCAACTAATTTTCTTGTTAAATGTTCTTTGGTGTAAAGAAGCGCATCTTTACCAATGAAATCTTTGTCATAAGCAATAGCATAATTCAAACAAGCCTCAACTGGTTTGATACTATCACTAATTTCATGTCCATATAGTGGCATAGATGCTTCAAATCTTAAGGTATCACGACAGCCTAGGCCACATAATCTCACCTTATATTTTTCAACTAAACAATCAAATAAATCAATGATATCTTCATTTTTACCATAGATTTCAAATCCATCTTCACCTGTATAACCACTACGTGATACTAACATCTTTTTATTTAATATTTCAATTTCTTTAAATTCCATTTGGCTAAAGCTTGAAAGATCAAATTTTGTTAGATTTTGAAGTACTTTAATCGCATTAGGTCCTTGTAACGCAATTTGACCAATTGATGCACTCTTATTTTCAATTTTAACATCGAAATTTCCTTTATGAGATATTAACCATTCAAAGTCTTTATCGACATTTGATGCATTAACAACTAATAATACATAATCATCTGTATATTTATATACCATTAAATCATCAACTACACAGCCATCTTCCATACAGAATAGACCATATGTCAATCTATTACATGGTGCTTTTTCAATATTAGATGTAATCATGTAATTTAGATACTTCATTGTATATTTACCACTTACATAGATTTCACCCATATGTGAAACATCAAATAGACCACAGTCACATCTTACTGCCATATGTTCAAAAGAAAGACCATTTTCACTTAGATAATTGTATTCAATTGGCATTAAGAAACCACCAAATTCAACCATCTTCGCATTATATTTTAAATGTCTATCATAAAGAATTGTTTTTTTAGCTTCCATTTCTCCTCCTAAATAAATAATCTATTGTATTCTTCTTTACTTAATCCTAAGATATATTCTTCAATATTAATAAACTCATTAATTAACTTGATATCTTTGTAATCTTTATTTAAATATTTATCATATAAGGCTTGTAGATCCTTTAATTGAAAGAAATCACCAATTAAATTGATATTTTTTATTTTACCTCTAGTTACATCAATAAAGATATTAATTTCTCCACATGGAAATCGATATTTATTTTTATATGTGAAAGGTATATTCTTTTTATATATATATTCCTTATCTTCAAATTCTTCTTTTAATTTATAAACTTTCTTTAATTCTTCATCATTTAAATAATACATCTTTACATTATCATCAATATTATTATTTAAATAATGGATTAATTCATCCTTGCTTAGATTAATGTAAGGTGCAATATTTATTACTCTTTCTTTTACAGATTGGATGCCCTTACTAATTAGTTTATCATTGCTGGGGTTTAATATATCAACAAGTAAATCAAGATTGGAATTATATAAGAATGTTCCATGAAGAATACATCTATTATTTTCATAATAGATAGCATTTCCAGAAAATTTCTTATTCTTAAACATTAAATCATTTCTTCCCGATAAATATACATCGATATTTAGCTTTTTTAAAGCATTTATGATTATATTTAAATAATTCTTATACATTTCATCCTTTGATTGATAGGATGATATAAATGTAAACATGAAACAATTCTCATCTGCACAGATAGCACCACCACCACTAGGTCGTCTATATATTTTATAGCCTTCTTTTAGTGCTTTTTCTACATTTACTTCAGCTTCTAATAATTGATTTTTCCCAATTATTATTGATTTATTAATATCCCAAATAAAAAAGCAATCATCTTTTATATTATTAATGGCATATTTTTCTAGTCCTAAATATAAAGATAAATCACAGTTTTTAAATTTTTCTAAATTAATTACTTCCATATAATTATTATAATACATTTATTATATTTTTTAAAGAGTAATCATCATTTTTCATAAAGAAAACACCTTTTAAAAGGTGCTTTGTTTATAATAATTCATCGCGTATTGATATTATTTCTCCATTGTATTTATAAACTCTTGGGACACGTCGTGATATTGCGCAAAGTAAAGTATATGCGATTGTGTGATTATATAAGGCTGCATCCTTAATATCAATGCCACTTCCATATATAATGACCTCATCACCTACTTCAGCATCTTCAGTTTTAACCATCATTTGGTCCATACAAATAGTACCGATGATTGCACATTTTTTATTATTGATTAAAACATAAAAGCCCGTAGATGACCTCATGATTCCATCAGCATAGCCAACAGGGATTGTGGCTACCAACATATCCTCACTTGCTTGAAACTTACAATTGTAGGATATGTAATCACCTTTTTTGATCCTTTTTACATGGCTAACAAGTGATTTTAATGTTAACACGTTCTTTAAACCATGTTTATTAGGGCTTGGGTTAATTCCATATAGCGAGATACCTAATCTTCCCATATCAAGCCTTGTATCCTTATAATCTAATAAGGCTGCTGAATTATCACAGTGCTTATATTTAAATTTTATTCCTTTTTCTTCTAAATAATTGATTGAATAATTGAAGTATTTGAATTGTTGAAGGGTATAATCATTTATACCTTCATCAGCCTTAGAAAAATGGGTAAATATACCATATGGTATTAGATTTGACATCTCACATGAGCGATATGCATCTTCAATTTCGTTGTGATTATCATGAACTTGAAAACCTAATCTACCCATACCTGTATCAATTTTAATGTGAACCTTTATTTTCACATCTTCTTTTTTAGCATATTCATTTAATTCTTTAGCATATTCATAAGAATAAACGCATTGTTCAATATTATTAGATGCAAGAATATTAGCTCCTGTTGGATTTGTGTAACCTAATATTAAAATAGTAGCTTTAATGCCGGCATTTCTAAGTTCAAGTGCTTCTTCAATATTAGAAACTGCAAAATAATTAGCACCTATTTCTTCTAAGAAGCTACTAATCATTTTACTACCATGTCCATATGCATCAGCTTTTACCACTACACATAGGGGTTTTTCAAAACTATTATAATTATATTCTAATGCGTTTAAATCAATCTCAGCATAGACTCTTTTTTGAATATCTAATAGTTCCATATTTTCATCCTCTTCTCACATCTTTCATTATACCATAGCAGATAAATACAGGCAATATAATTAACGAATTATTGTTATTGAATGTTTACTTTTTTTTGATAATCTCTTTACTTTTTAGAATATTTAGTATACAATGATATTGTTTTAAAAGCGTTTTTATTTTGCTTATATAAAACAATTTTTTGGATATATAAAGAGCGGAGGAAAAAATATGATTATTGGTATTCCAAAAGAGATCATGCATGGAGAAGACCGTGTTGCGGCTATTCCATCAACAGTTGAAAAAATGGTCAAAGATGGCCATAAAGTACTTTTTGAAAAAGGTGCTGGTGTAGGGGCTTTCTTCCCTGATGAAGATTACGCAAAGGCTGGAGCTGAAATCTTAGATGATGTTAAAGCACTTTACGCAAAATCAGATGTAATCTTAAAGGTTAAAGAACCTCTATTTAATGAAAAATTAGGACTTCATGAAGTAGATATGATGCACAAGGGTCAATATCTAATTACCTTCATTCACCCAGCTAATCCTGTAAACCATCAAATGGTTAAGGATATGACTGCAAAAGGTGTTATCGCATTAACACTAGATGGTGTTCCTCGTATTTCAAGAGCACAAAATATGGATGCCCTTTCTTCTATGAGTACATGTGCTGGCTATAAAGGTATTATTTTAGCTGCTGATGTATTACCTAAATTCATTCCGATGATTGTAAATGCTGCTGCAGGTATGATTAAACCTTGTAATGCATTAGTAATTGGTACTGGTGTTGCTGGTTTACGTGCTGTTGCAACTGCAAAGGGCTTAGGTGCTAAGGTATTTTCTGCTGACTTAAGACCAGATGCAAATGAACAAGCTATGTCATTAGGTGCAAAAATAGTCGATACTGGTGTCCCTGTAGAAATCGGTTGTGACTATGATCCTGAATCTAAAAAATATAAAGCAAAGAAATTACCAGATGAATGGTTAGAAAAAGAAAGACAAGCTTTAGCAGCTGCTGTTGCTGATGCTGATATCGTCTTCTGTTCAGCACTTCTTCAAGGTAAGCTTGCTCCGGTTATTGTAACTGAAGAAATGGTTAAATCAATGAGACCAGGTTCTACAATTGTCGATATTTCTATTGACCAAGGTGGTAACTGTGCTATCACTCCATTTGGTTCTGTAGAAACTAAACATGGTGTAGTTCTTCAAGGTATTAAGAACATTCCTGGAATGTTACCTACAAGTTCAACATTAATGTTTGCGAACAACATTTATAACTTACTTGCATATTTAGTTAAAAACGATAAGATCGTACTTGATGAATCTGATGAAATTGTTAAAGGTGTACTTGTATGCCGTGATGGTAAATTGATTCATGCAGGTGCTAGAGAAGCTATGGGCTTATAATAATACATGCCGTCATTATTAAAAGTGGCGGCATATTTTAAAAAGGAGAGAAAATGACTGAAATTATCTTAATTTCCATATTTATTGTAGCAACAATAGTTGGTTACATCTTAATTAATAATGTACCAAGTCTACTTCATACACCATTAATGTCAGGAATGAACGCACTAAGTGGTGTAACAGTATTAGGTGCTATTGCAGCAACTGCTGGTGCTGTAATATTATTTAATAATGGTGACAAGATCTTTGGTTTAATCTTTGGCTTTATCGCAATTGCACTTGCAACAATCAATGTTGTTGGTGGCTTTGCGATAACTGATAGAATGTTGAAAATGATTGTGAAAAAGAAGGATAAGAGTGAAGAATAATGATGGATTTTAAAAACCTCTCTACTTCTGATATCATTTATTTAATTATTAGTGCTGTACTAATTTGTATGGTCTTATTTGGAATATTCCTTTTAAGTAGAGTTAAAAAAGCCCGTTTAGGAAATGGCTTATCGGCTATTGCATTACTTGCAGGAATTATTCTTGTGTTAATTCATAGTGGTGTATTTGATTTTAATCGAGATACTAATTCATTAATATTAGGTATTGTAATTATCTTTTTAGCACTTGCACTTGGTTCAGTAATTGGAATTGTGTTAAGTAAAAAAGTAAAAATGATCGAAATGCCACAGCTTGTCGCCTTACTTAATGGCTTAGGTGGTGCAGCATCCGCAATTGTTGGTATTACAACACTAGCTCTAGCTGGAAAATCACCAATGTTTTCAAGTGGTGCCTTTGCACTTACTACTGCTGCTTTAGCAATTTCAGTTGGTATGATTACCTTATCAGGTAGTTTAATTGCAGCTGGTAAATTACATCGTATTTTACCGCAAAAGCAAATTGTGTTAAAAGGACATCAAGTACTTACTATTGTGCTTCTAGTTTTAACTATAGCTTTAGTGGCACTTTCTGGTATTTTAGTACCAACTTGCCTGATGAGTATTAAATATTTATGGATTCTACTTCTTTTAAATGTTGTAGTATCAACATTATTTGGTCTTGTCTTCTCTATCCGTGTTGGTGGAGCTGATATGCCAATCACAATATCACTACTAAATAGCTTTAGTGGTGTAGCTGGTGCTATCGCTGGTCTTGCATTATATGATATTTTACTTGTTGCAATCGGTGGAATTGTTGGTGCAAGTGGCTTAATCTTAACACAAATCATGTGTAAAGCAATCAACAGAAGCTTAATTGATATCTTACTTGGAAAAGCTAAGAAAACTCAAGATGCAGCACCTGCACTTGAAGCAGAAACAAGTGAAGAAAAAATTGAAGAAGCACAAACATCTAACGAAGTACAAACTTCTGAAGAAGCACAAACATCTAACGATGTTTCTTCTAATGAAGTTCCTAATCAAGAAGTTGAATCACAAGAAGAAAAAGATGAATTTGCAGCATTAAGAAATGCGAAAGATGTCATCATTGTCCCTGGATATGGTATGGCAATCGCTCAAGCTCAACATCTTGTTAAAGAACTAGCTAACTATTTAGTTTCAAATGGTGCTAAAGTACGTTACGCAATCCATCCTGTTGCTGGAAGAATGCCAGGACATATGAATGTACTTCTATGTGAAGCTGATGTTGATTATGAAGATTTATTTGAAATGAGTGATATTGATGCTGATTTCAAAACTTGTGATGCTGTTATCGTAGTTGGTGCTAATGACGTATTAAACCCTGCAGCTAACACTGCTGTTGGTACACCAATTTATGGTATGCCTGTACTTTCTGTAAATGATGCGAAAGAAATATATATCTTTAATTATGATACTAAACCAGGTTATGCCGGTGTAGATAATCCAATCTATGAAAGAAAGAATGGTGTGCATATTTTCTTAGGAAATGCCAGTGATACATTACAACAAGCACTTGATGAATTAAAGAAAAATTAATATAAAAAGGTAAGAGTTGAATTAAGCTCTTACCTTTTTCTATAATAGATTTAATATCTAAAGTGATGTTTGATTATCAAAATAATCATCAAAAGATTGTGATGGAAGCATTATTCTTTTATTAATCATTAGTTTCCATATTGCGTTAGCCTCTTCGCTGTTTATAATTCCTTCTTGAATTGCTTCATATAAAATATCTGCTGTTGTTACGTGTTTAATTTCATATTTTTTAACATAAAAACTAACATCTCTTATATTGTTACTTGCAAGAATTCCATTATTAGCTTTACAAAGAGCAATGGCTTCTGCTTCTCCTGCTCCAATAATTTTTTTAGATTTTGGACTTGTCATTTCCTGATAATAATTAAATGTCATATCATCTAAGTATAAAGACATTGTTTCTACCTTTTCTTCTTGTAATAACTTATCAATTTTTACTGATAACTTGTCATGTTGTAGAAGTTCGCTATAAACATTATCAGGAATAACTATCTTCCCTTTTATTAATTTTAAAAATATATCCTCTCTGTCAATTTTTAAAAATGAACTTAGACAATCTGTATCAAAGAAAACGCAATTAGTCAATTTCTGCATTAAGATCATCTCCAGCTACTAAATCTTGGCGATTGCCATCCAGCAATAAACTTTGATACCTAGCGATAGATATTCTATCTTTGTCCAATAATTCCTTTGCCAAAGAAATGTATCTTCCCATTGTAGTGTTTTTCTTTGTTGACAAATATAAATCTGTAGAATATCCTAAACTATTTGCCAATTTAATAGGACTTGTTTGTGCTTTAATGTATTCTCTTTCATTTATCAATTTGCTCATCTTGAGTCGAATTAATGTGGCCATATGACTCAATCCATATTTTTGTTCAAGTTTTATACAAATATGCTCCAAATCATTTTTAGAATTTGCAAGCATCATATAATCTGAATAAAAAGCACTTTCAGGGGCTAAAAAGTATGACGCAAATAAGTCCGCTTCTCTTTCACAATCATTTGCTTTTTCATCATCTATTTTTGATGAACAAATATAAATACCATCATCATGATAATATAAGTAACATAATTCATGTGCTATTGTAAATCTTTGTCTACCTTTACTAGAATTAGAATTTATAGCTATAATCTTATTATTTCCCTCTTTTATACATAAACCACTTATATTTTCACTCATAGGCTTATAGATTAGAGTATAATCAGTGTTACTTAAAACTAAATCTTCAATGTCAATTGGACTATTCTCATCCGCACCTAGTTTTTTTCTTGTTTCATATGCATGAAAAGATATTAATCTATAATCTAATTTAGCCATTTATTTCCTCCATCATTCGTAAGTTTAAAGCTATTTTTTTTATTTCTGCAAGCGAAACTAAGTCTTGGCTAGTTAGAGCTTTAGAAGATCTAAAAGCAATTTTGATTTCTTTACTATTATCATCTAAAATGTCACAACCATATAATGCACTTAGTTTGTTAATATGAATTAGCTTGATATGCCTATCTCCTGATTCATATTTTGCGATTAAACTTTGATCCAATCCGAGGTATGCAGCGATTTGTTCTTGTGTAAATCCATTCTTTTCTCTTAATTCTTTTAAATCTTTCATTTTCCTCTCCTCACTTTCTTACAACTATATTATATCATTATTTGTCATATTTTTCAATATATAAATTGTAAAATTTTATGACATTTTTAAAAAAAGAAAAAGACTTAGAAATCTTTTTCTAATTCTTTTATTGTTTCTTTTCTATTTTGGCTCTTAAATACATAAGTACCAGCTACGATTGCTTCTACACCTGCTTTTTTTACAAGAACTGCAGTTTCTTTATTGATGCCACCATCTACTTCAATAATGTAATTGTATTTAAATTTATCCTTTAATTCTCTTAGTTTCTTAATTTTTGGAAGCGAATTTTCCATAAATTTTTGTCCACCAAAGCCAGGTTCAACACTCATCACTAACACAAGATCAACCTTAGATAATATTTCCTCATCTAATACATCTACACTAGTATTTGGTTTAATAGAAATACCAGCATGGATTTTAAATGAATGAATATAATCAATTAAATCTAATATTTCTTCTTTAGAATTTAGTGCCTCATAATGGAATGTGATAATATCAGCACCAGATTTCGCAAAACTTTCTGTATATTTTTTAGGATCTGATATCATCAAATGACAATCAAATACCATATCAACCTTTCCTTTAATTGATTTCACAATTAATGGTCCAATTGTGATATTAGGCACAAAGTGTCCATCCATTACATCAATATGTAAGAACTTAGCAGTACTTACATCCTTTACTTCCTCTAATAGCTTTGAAAAATCAGCTGATAAAATTGATGGTGCAGCAATATACATTTTATTTCTCCTTTATTTCTTTTTATCTTTTTCGTTTGATTTTTTTGAATGATATCCCTTAGTAGAAAAAGATGCTTCCTTATAGCCCTTTTCTCTCTTTTGACGGATTTCATTGATAAATACTAAATAATTATCATATCTAGATTTTAATATTTCTTTATTCTCAACTTTTTCTTTTACCATGCATCCAGGTTCATTTAGATGCAAACATCCATTAAATTTACATTTACATTTAAAGAATTCTCTAAAATTATGTGCTAGGCTTATTTCATCCATTTCAAGATCTAAACTTCCAAAGCCAGGTGTATCAGCAACAAAGCCGCCACATATTTCTAATAATTCTACATGTCTTGTCGTATGTTTACCTCTACCTAAGGCCTTTGATATAACATCTGTTTTTAAATTTAGATCACAGAAATAATTAAGCATAGTGCTCTTACCAACACCACTTTGACCAACAAGAACAGAAATAGAATCCTTAAATTCTAATTTTAATTCTTCTTTTTCATTTGGAAGAAAATATGTATGATAGCCTAAACCCTTATAATAATTGAAGATATTATCATATTCTTTAATATCTTTAACTAAATCAGCCTTACTAAAAGCAAGCACAATATCAATATTATTATATTCAATACTTGCAATTAATCGATCAAGTAGATTTAGATTTAAATCTGGTTCAACTAAAGATGTAATGATAAAGGCTTTATCGACATTACTAACATTAGGTCTAATTAAATCATTTTTACGAGTCAGTAATTTCACAATGGAATTTTCTTCCACAATTACCTTATCTCCTACCTTTGGTTCTTCTTTATTTAAGCGAAATATACCAATTGGTTTACATATTCTAATTTCTTTATTTTCTAGTAAGCAGGTATATTCACCACTTATAAGTTTAATTATTAATCCTTCCATTGATTATTCTCTTTCATTGTTTTTACTCTTAATTGGCCACAAGCAGCATCAATATCATGTCCTTGTTCTTTTCTTAAAATTACATTGATACCATTTTTAGATAAAATATCAAAGAATCTCTTCACATTTTCTTGACTACTTCTTCTAAATTTACTTCCTGTTTCGTTCATTGGTATTAAATTAACATAAGCATTCATGCCTCTAATTAATTTAATTAAATCATAAGCATCTGTAATTGAATCATTAATTCCATCTAACATGATATATTCAAAAGTAATTCTACGATTAGTCATTTTATAATAAACATCTAAGGCTTCAAATAAAGTGTTTAGATTATATGCTTTATTAACTGGCATATATTTATTTCTTTTTTCATCTGATGCAAAATGAAGACTGATAGCTAGATTTATTTGAAGAGGGAATGACGCAAATTCTATAATTTTAGGAGCTAGGCCAGAAGTTGATACAGTAATATGACGAGATCCTATTTCTAAGCCCTTTGCGTAATTGATGATTTTTAAAAACTTAAGTAAATTATCATAATTATCAAAAGGTTCACCAATTCCCATGACAACCACATGGCTAACACGTTCACCTATTTCTTTTAAATCTTCATTGATTTTAGTAACTTGGCTTACCATTTCACTAACTTTTAAATTTCTTTGTTTCTTAAGAAGGCCTGATGCACAGAAGGCACAGCCCATATTACAACCAACCTGACTTGATACACAAACACTATAGCCATATTCTTGCTTCATCAGGACAGTTTCTACTAAATGTCCATCATCTAATCTAAACAGATATTTCCTAGTTCCATCACTAGATATTTGTAGTTTTATGACTTCTAATTCTTTAATTTCAAAGTGAGTTTGAAAATATTCAATATTTGCGTTTCCAATATTTGTCATCTTAGAGAAGTCTTTTATTCCTTGACGATAGATCCACTCAAAAACTTGGGTAGCTCTAAATTTCTTCTGCCCATCATTTACTAATATTTCTTCTAATTCTTCTATTGGATAGTCGTAAATATTGTACATATTATTTATTCCTTTACTAATTTACAGATGAAGAATCCATCAGTTTCATATTCATAAGGCATGAATTGTTTCTCATAAATGATATTCATATCCCTATGATTCTTAATAAATTCTTCAATATTTTCTTCGTTTTCTGCTTTGTTGATGGTGCATGTTGATATCACAATTTCTCCACCTTTTTTAAGTAGTTTATAACTTGCTTCAATTAATTCTTTTTGTAATTTTATTGTTTCTTCTACTGATTGATAGCTTAAATTATATTTAAGATCTACCTTATGTTGCATAACTCCCATACCACTACAAGGCATATCAAGTAAGATATAATCAAAAGATTCTTTTCTCACAATTTCTGATATTTTTCTTGCATCAATCAATTGCGTCTTCACATTCTCAACACCTAATCTTTTGAAGCCATTATTCATCAGTTTAATCTTGTGTTGATAAATATCACAGGCATAAATTGTACCTGAATTTTGCATAATTGCTGCTAGATGTGCAGTTTTAGAACCAGGAGCAGCACACATATCTAAGACATTTGTACCTCTTTTTGGTGCTAATACTTCAGCAACTTTTTGACTTGCAATATCTTGAATAGTGATTAAACCATCTTTAAACATCTCACTATTCATTAAAGGTTTATCACATACATAGCCGTTTTCCACAAGATCATGCTTTTTATATTCAACATTTTCTTCTTTTAATTTTTCTTCTATTTCTTCATTACTTGCTTTTAGTGTATTTACTCTAATTACACATTTTTTGTTTGTTTCATTATACGAAAATAATCTTTCAAGTTCAATGAATTTATAATATGAAAGTAAATATGACACAAGCCATGTAGGATAAGAATATTTCAAACTCAAATATTTAATTTCATCATCAGCACTGATATCTCTAAGTTCATGTCTTAATAAATTTCTAAGTACTGCATTGATGAATCCACCAATATTTCGATCTTTGATATTACCTAAATTAACAGCTTCATTAACAACATAATGATTCTCTACCTTCATGTACACAATTTGATAAGTAGACATCATTAATATAACATATACCCAAGGCTTTTGTTTCTTCTTTAGATAAGGCTCTAAATAATAAGCTAAAGTAATTTTATGTTCAACTGTGCCCATTACTAAAATTGTGAATAAGGCTTTTTCTTCCTTAGTTAAATCAAATTTATTGAAATATTCATTGATGGTGATATTAACATATGCACCCTTATATAATATTTTCTCAATTGCATCTGCTGCTAATTGTCTAATGTTCATTTTCTAAAATCCTCAAGAACTTTCTCAGGTCATTGTCTTTGATGAAACTTGTACCAACATTAGCATGTTTATAATCACAGTCCATATGAAAATCAGATCCCCCTGTTACTAGTAGATTATATTTTCTTGCTAAATCGCGATATTTGGTTTCATTATTTTCATTATTAGGATATACAGCCTCAATGCCAACAACACCTAATTTAATTAATTCTTCAATATTGTTTTTCTTGTATAAGCATGGATGAGCAAGTACACATAAACCACCAGCTTCTTTGATTAATTTAATACCATCTTCAGTTGATAATTTAGTAGATGGAATATATGCTGGGCATCCACTGCCAATCATTTTAGTAAATGCTTCTTTTTTGTTTTCAACAAAGCCTTGTTTTAGAAGTTCATCTCCGATTGTACCTCTTGTGATACTTTCTCTTTCTTCAATGAATTTAGTATCAAGCTCAATATTAAAATGCTTCTTCAACAATTCTACCATCTTATAAGCACGTAATTTACGATTTCTTCTTTGTTCTTCTAAAGCTTTAATTAAAACACTGTTTTCTTGGGGTTTGCTGAAATAACATAATACATGGATACTTTCTCCATTTCTTTCTGTTGATAGTTCCATTCCATAGATTACTCTAAGTCCCATTTTAGGTCCCATCTCATACGCAATTTTAGCCCCATCGAAAGTATCATGGTCTGTGATAGCTAGGATATCTATGTCTCTATCAATTGCTCTTTTAATAATTTCAGGAATAGTAAATGTACCATCAGAATATATTGTATGTGAATGTAAATCAGCTCTCATTTCTATTTCCTTTCTTTATTTGCCATTTCTGATTGCATCATTAAAATAGTATAAATAGCTTCAAAATAATTATATTTTGTTTTTAAGCGTAAATATGCATCTACTTCAATGTTTGCTAAAGATTTATACGCGAATTTAACTTTATTATATAAATCTATCCATTCATTTAAATCAAGTGTTATTACTGCATCTGTAGATAAAAAGAATGAATAAGTATATTTATTGATATAATCAATATTATTAGTATATTTAAAATCTTCTACCATTTCTTTCACAAATGCTACAATAAAATCACCACTTGAATAATATAGGTCATATGCAGCATCACTTAAATTCTTATATTTAGAGATTATTTCGTCTATCAATTTAAAGAATTCTTCTAATTTATCATTTGATTTATTAATACATACACTAACTGTAGTTATTTTTAAATGAGTATAATATAAATTATTAATATCTAAAAATCTTTGTTTGATCATCTTTTCATTTAATAATAATTTATCTACTCGATTATTTATTCTAATTTCTTCTTCTTGAATTTTATTATTTACTTTCTTATAAAATTCAATACTTCTTTCAATATCTTTTATATCGCTTGTAATCTTTTCAATTTGTTTGTCAAGTTCTGCTACTTGCATCTTAAATTCTTTTTCTTCTAATGCAACTCGTGAAAAGATTTTACTGATGTAATATTCATGCATAATCGGACTAATTTGGCTTTTAGCATCACTTAATTTTTTGATAACATCTAAGAAATTAATTTCTATGTTTTCTTCTTTTATTTCAATTTCTTTTTTTTCTTCTTTAATATCATCAATTGTTGGTGCTTCTTCTTTATTTAAAGATGATAGATCAACAGATATTTCTTCTATTTTTTCAGCCTTTTTCTTTTCATCGACAAGCTTCTTTGTTTCTATCATTTGATTCATGTCGATTACTTCTTTTTTTCTTTTTGATTTAAAAAAATTAAATGCCATAATTATATCCTCTATGCATATTTTTACCTATATATTATACCATATTTTAGGCCTTTTCTTCAATTGAAAAATAGACTTATTTTATAAGTCTATTGTTTTACCAGTATCAGCTCTTCCAATCATAATAATATCTTTATTTTCATTTTCTCTTATTTTAATATCTCCCTTAATAAAATGAGCTGTAACTTCATCATTTACCTTCTTCATTCTTCTAAGTACTGCAAATGATGAGCTTGCACCAGTTCCACATGCTAAGGTATAGCCTACTCCACGCTCACAGGTTTGCAAGAAAATATTATTTCTATCTATTACATACACAAAATTAACATTAATTCCTTTTTTAAAGAAAGGATGCACTTTTAATTTTTCACCGATTTTGTGTGCTTTTATTTCATCTAATTCTTCTTTTGATTTTAATAATACCACAGCATGATGGGTTGTTAAAAACAAACAAGATATTTTTATATCTTTTCCATCTACATTAATATCTCCGTTAAAACATTCTCTATCAGAATCTATTTCAACATCTTTTGGATCATATGAAGGCTTGCCTAAATTTACTTTCACAATAAATGGAGATGTTGATATGATAGTACATTCCTTAATACCAGTATATGTGTCAACCTTATAAAGTTCATTAACATTTAACATGCCTTCTTCATAAGCATATCGCATTAAACATCTAATGCCATTACCACACATATATCCGTTTGTGCCATCACGATTGTAGAAAATCATCTTAAAAATACAGTTTTGTTTCTTATTATATATGTCAAGAAGAATTAAACCATCAACATCATATTGATTGCATTTTTCAATTGCAGTTTTAGAAACATCCATTCCTTCTTCATATTTACCAATCACAAATGTATTTTCACATCCATTATATATTTTCATAAGTATCTCCTGATATATATCACCTAGTACATATTATAACACAAATAATAAAAAACTATTAATGAAAACAATCTCATTAATAGTTTTATTTTGATTATTCTTCACCTTCTGCTTGTGGAACTTGTGGTAATTCAATATTATAGTTTGTTTTAAATTCTTTACATTCAAATGAAGCAGAAACCCTACCAGCATCTGTAGTACCTTCAACTAACCATTTTAAGCAAGCACCAGTTTCTTTATCAACACAAACAGTATATTTAATATATACACCTGCTGTAACTAATGTTGTATATTGATCGCAAGCTCTTCCCGCAATTGTAGCTGATGATTTCACGAAATTATCATCAGTTATGACTTCATACATTGTACATAAGCTGTTTGCAAGAGCAGTGTATGAATCAACGATAGTTTGTGCATATTCTTTTGTTAATCCATCTTTATATTCGATTGTTGATAAAGACCATTCTCCATCTGTTTTAGTATAATTATCCATATGATCTTCATGGCTTAAATCAAAGATAGCTTCTTCTCCATTAGAGATTAGATAGAATAAATCACCTTTAGCACCAAATGCGATGATTGTTGGTTCTTCATCATCTTGATATTCATATTTAATGAAGTAACCATCTTTTTGTCTTAAAGCATCAAGTTTATTTTCAATTTGACTTGAATCATAATCTTCTTTTACACTTGTAGTGTCATCTTCTTTTTCGTTTTCATTTTCTTTTTCTTCTGTTTCATCATCTTTATTTTCATCATCAATACTAGGTAATGAACAGGCAAATAAGAATGAAACTGAGAACATTAATATAAGAAATAATAATAATTTTTTCATTTTCCTTCTTCTCCTTATATGTTTATTTTATCATAATAAATATCATTATTCAATATTTTATTATACATTATTGCGTGAAATGAATAAAAAAAGAGGAAAACAATAATTACTTTCCTCTATTTCTAATTTACTTCTTTAAATTATAGAAAGATTTTAAGTCTTTATATTGTGCAACATCGCCTAATTTCATTTTTTTATTTTACTTGATATGGTTATTGATAATTTGTATAATCTAGTATAAGTCGTTCAATTGCATAAAATATAAATTAGAATATACACAGCATTACTATTATTGTAATAATCAAGCTTACCATTGTTCCCAATAAATATTTTTCCGCGAACTCTTGCTTTGATAATTGATGAAATCTAGCAATTGACTTTGCAGTAAGTACTATTGGAATTGATGTGTACAAGTTAATAGTACCCAATAGTAAAATAAGTAATCTTTCTAATACTCCAATAAAAGCGCCAACATTTGCTGTTTCTACTATTTGTATCTCGTCTGTACTATTTTTATTTTCATTTTGTGCTAAATTACTGTTGTTTTTCTCTTGCTGATTATTATCTACACATTCATTTTGTGAGGAATTATCTTTTTTATTTTTTTGTTTAAACATATAAGTTAATAGTTTTTTTATAAATATCATAGTAGGAAGAATTAAAATCAAAATAGACAACATATAATTAACAATTAATGTATATGAAAGACTAAAGTCTGCAAGTAGTCGGCAATTTTTAATACTTATCCCTATTATATTTAATTCCCTATCACATACAAGAAAATAAATAAATAAGATTGAAATATGTAATACCTGATCTATAATGAATGACCAAAAATCAATTCCTTCTACATTATCTTTAAAAAACTTTTCTATTTTTCTGGATTTAACCCAATCAATACAAAAATGAGAAAAGAAGGTAACAAAAAATAAGATGATTTGCACCCACCATTTTTCATAAATTAGTAATACTAAAGAAATCAAAACCGAATAAATAACAATATGCAATACAAACAAATTAATATTTTCTTTCTTTCCTTCAGCTATTTTTTTTGGCTGAAAAAAGAAATCACCTAAAAAATGACCAATAAGTAACAGTTTAAAAAGCATAATTAATCCCCTCTTTCTTTATTTTAGCATGTTTAAAACCACGTTTTCCGACTTCCTAATCAAATCGAATTTTCCAGCTTCCCTAATTTTTCTAATATTTTCATTACTTACGCAAAGTAAATCAGCAATAGGATATACTAATCTTGTATTATATTTTTTATAATAAATTTCTCTATGCTCATTCATTTCCTCAAAAGTGTTATTAATCATTTTTTTTGTTTGTTCCGATGGTTTATAATAATTTATCTTAATTAATAACAGCTCTTCATACTGTTTCTTTTTTTCTATGTCAATTGGAATTAATGGAAAGATTATAGAAAACAAACTATATATTTCTAATTGTTTGTTTGTCATTTCCTGTTTCATTCTACAACAAATTTCTAATATGTCATTTACATCATCCATTTTGTTTTCGCTTGACAAAACTTTACAATTCACATTACTATCTTTACATTCAGTTATTGCTTGTACAGCTTTATGATAAGATTCACCATCAATCATATTTGAGCCAGTAAAAGAACTTGATTTTATAATTTTATCATTTACTGTGCCTATTCCGATTCCTGCCCAAATTTCATACGGGAAAAACATAGATTCTATGATATAAAAGCAATTTAACGCATCAGTTGTTTTTTTAAAAAGTGCTTGTATTGAATCTCCTGATGAAAATTCAAACATCTTATTCATACTATCTTCAAACACGATGTTCATACTATTTATTATTTTAAGCAATTTAATTTGTGCTTTAAATCTATCTGAATCATTTAGTTTTCTTGACTTTTTTATATCAATAATCAAAGATGTATAATTCATAATTAGTCCCCTTTCCACTATTATTATAACACATTTTTTCTTCCTTTTCAACCATTTTTGGTTGTTTTTTTATTTTT
Source organism: Bacillota bacterium (assembly GCA_016280895.1). Lineage (GTDB taxonomy): Bacteria > Bacillota_I > Bacilli_A > ML615J-28 > CAG-698 > RGIG3506. The sequence goes on along the minus strand of JAEEHM010000093.1, from coordinate 79,751 downwards.
CAACTATTTTTGGTTGTTTTTTTATTTTTCAACCATTTTTGGTTGTTTTTTTAAATAAAAAAAACAGGAAAACAATTGTTTTCCTGTTAAATTATTCTATTACTTCTTTAAATTATAGAAAGATTTTAAGCCCTTGTATTGAGCAACATCGCCTAACTCATCTTCAATTCTTAATAATTGATTATATTTAGCGATACGGTCAGTACGTGAGCAAGAACCTGTCTTAATTTGACCTGCATTTAATGCAACAGCGATGTCAGCGATTGTTGTATCTTCTGTTTCACCACTTCTATGACTAACTACTGCAGTATATCCAGCTTTCTTAGCCATTTCGATTGCATCGAATGTTTCAGTTAAAGTACCGATTTGGTTAACTTTGATAAGAATTGAGTTAGCAGCACCCATTTCAATACCCTTAGCTAATCTCTTAGTATTAGTTACGAAGAAGTCGTCACCAACTAATTGTACTCTATCACCTAATTTCTTAGTTAGTTTTACCCAACCTTCATAATCATTTTCTTGAAGACCATCTTCAATAGAGATGATTGGATATTCATTAACTAATTTTTCTAAATACTTAATCATTTGATCAGTATTGTATTCTTTCTTTTGGCTCTTTAATACATATAAGCCTTTTTCTTTATCATAGAATTCTGATGAAGCAACGTCTAATGCTAACATTACATCTTTACCAGGTTCAAAGCCTGCAGCTTTGATTGCATCTGTAACATATTGTAAAGCAGCATCATTTGATTTTAATTTTGGAGCATATCCACCTTCATCACCAACTGCTGTGTTGTATCCATCTTTCTTTAATAATGTTTTTAATGTATGGAATACTACAGAACCCATTTCTAATGCTTCAGCAAATGTTTTTGCACCTACTGGCATAATCATGATTTCTTGGAAATCGATGCACCAATCAGCATGAGCACCACCATTTAAGATGTTCATCATTGGTGTAGGTAATGTTTTAGCGTTGAATCCACCCATATATCTATATAGTGGTTCGCCTAAGAAATCAGCAGCAGCTTTACAAGCAGCCATTGATACACCAAGAATTGCGTTAGCTCCTAATTTTCCTTTATTTTCAGTTCCATCTAACTCGATTAATTTCTTATCTAAGCCAGCTTGATCTAATACGCTGTAGCCTAAAATTTCAGGTGCGATTACTTCATTAACATTGTTAACAGCTTTTAAAACACCTTTTCCTAAATAATGTGCTTTGTCACCATCTCTTAATTCAACAGCTTCATGTTCACCAGTTGATGCTCCACTTGGTACTAATGCTCTACCAAAAGCACCACTTTCAGTGTAAACTTCTACTTCAACTGTAGGATTTCCTCTTGAATCAAGGACTTGACGTGCATAAACTTCACTAATAAATGGCATATTAATTCCTCCTTTAATACCTATATATAGTTTTTTTATCCTCATATATTATACTACAAATCCTTAATTTTGTAAACAGAGATGTATTTTAATAATTTGAAAATGTTTTTACACTTAAAATATCTTTATAAATAGCAACAGTGGAATAGATATAATCTATTCCACTGCCTTCTCTCCCCTTTATAAATAGAAAATATTATAAATATTTTCTAACAATCATATTCATTTTCTCTTCTTTTTCGATCATGTCCTGTGCTAATTTTAATTGGCATCTTGCACGATTGAAATTTTGATTAATTTTATCTACTCTAAAATAAGTATCACCATTTAAATAATCGGCTAAGAATCTAGTACCACATTCGATTGTCATTGTGATAGCACCTAATACTAGTGTTTCTTTTTCTTTATCAGTTAAAGAATCTTTTACCTCTGATAAAAAGCCTTTAGTGAATGCTTCAAATTTTCTTAAATCAAGTCTAACATTTGCCATATCAGCTTCATCTTCTTCAGCTGTGTTTGCTGCAAATCTTACGGCATCACCAAAATCAAAACCAACAAGGCCTGGCATTACTGTATCTAAATCTATTACAGTTAAATAATCATCTGTTGCTTCATCAAATAACACATTGTTGCACTTTGTGTCATTGTGAGTAACACGTAGTGGTAATTCATTGTGTGCTACCATATAATGCATTTGTAGTGCCTTATCTTTTAGAGCTAGATATTCATTAATTTCTTTTTGAACATAAGTTTTTCTTAACGCAATATCATCTTTTATTGCTTGTTCTAATTGTTCATAACGTTTTAAAGTGTTATGGAAATCTCTAATTGTTTCATGAAGAATTGTAGCATCAAAATCTCTTAATTCATTTTGGAAACGGCCAAAGGCTTTTCCAGTTTCTTCAAGTATTTTTGGATTTTGTGTACTTTGGTAGGTAACACTCTTATCAATGAAACGATAGCAGCGCCAATATTGACCATCTTCATCAATATAGAATTGCTTACCATCTGTTGTCAATTTGAAATGAAGGGCGATTGTTTTCGCATTTTCTCCTCTTTCAATTGCATTATTGATGATATATCTGGTAACATTGAAGATGTTTTCCATTACTTCTTCTGGTTTTTTAAATACTTCTTTGTTTATTTTTTGGATTATATATTTTCGATAATGATCTAAACCACAATCAAATTTGGCTTCATATGTTGAATTTATATGACCATACATGATTGGGTCAACCCAAACTAATTTCCCATCAATATTAAATTGCCGACATATAGACTTTATGACTTTTATATTTTCCATTTTTTGCCTCTATATCTAAATATTTAGTATATATATTATAACATTGATTAACTATTTTTGCAAGCGTTTTCGCACTTTTCTGTAAAATAAAAGAGATACTTAAACTAAACAGTAATCAAATATCTCTTTTTCTTCTATTAGTTAGTTTCTGCTAACTTTTGTTTTCCTTGAATTAATTTAATCACAAAACATGTTCCTGTAAATATTGCAATTCCAATAACTAGTAATAATATTGCAGCTAGTGTTGTATTCATATTTGCCATTAATCCGCCAATTAAATATACCACAAATGTAATAAGGGCAATAAGTATTGCGTAAGGTGCTTGTGTTCTTACATGGTCTACATGATTACAATTAGCTCCAGTTGATGCTAGAATTGTTGTGTCGGATATTGGGGATACATGATCTCCAAATACAGCACCACCTAATGTTGCAGAAACTGTAAGTAAAGTTAGTGTTGAAATGCCTGAACCTAAAATTGCAGTTGCAATTGGAATTAAAACACCAAATGTACCCCAGCTTGTACCAGTCGCAAATGCAATTAAGCATGCAAGCACAAAGAATAAAGCAGGGAATAACCAACCTAGATTAACACCACTTAATGAATTTTCTACGAAGGCTTGTGCATCTAAATATCCACCCTTTGCACCCATAATACCAGAAAGTGTCCACGCAAATGTTAAAATAAGGATAGCTGGTACCATTGTTTTAAAACCTTGAGAAATAGATTCCATGATTTCATTAAATGATACTGCTTTTTCAATTAAATAATAAATTGAAATAATAATTAAAGCGATTGTTGAACCAATTGCAAGTGATAAACCAGCATCACAATTAGAAAATGCTTCAATGATATTTGCAGATTGTGTTGCAGGACCTAATAGTCCTGTTTCCCAGTTGTAACAATATCCTGTATAAATCATTCCACCAATACAAGATAGAATTAGAATAATAACAGGTATTAATAAAAATCTAACTCTTTGTTTATTATTATTTACATTAATTTGCATCTCATCTGTTGCAAGATCAGTTTCACCAGCATTTAAATCACCACTTGTCTCTGCTACTACTTCGTTTCTTCTCATCTTACCAAAATCAATCTTAAACAAACAAAACACAAACACCATAATAATTGTTAAAATAGCATAGAAATTGAAAGGGATTGTTTTAATGAAAACCATTAAACCATTACCTTCAAGTTCACCACTTACTGCTGCTGCCCAAGATGAAATAGGTGCAATAATACATACAGGTGCAGCAGTTGAATCAATAATCCATGCAAGCTTTGAATGACTTACCTTATATTTATCACTAACTGGTCTCATAACAGAACCTACTGTTAGACAGTTAAAATAATCATCCACAAAGATTAAACAGCCTAAGGCAGCAGTTGCTGCTAATGCACCTTTCTTTCCTTTTACTTTTCTTGCAGCCCAATCGCCATAGGCTTTACTTCCACCACTTTTCTGCATTAGGATAACTAATATTCCAAGAATTACAAGGAATGCAATAATTGTTACATTACCTCCAACCTTTTCACTCATTATTTGAAATATTGTTCCAATTGCTTGCAAAGGATTGCCACTATTATAAAATAGTGCTCCTACTAGAATTCCTAAAAATAGGGATAGATAAACTTTTTTTGTAATTAACGCAAGTAAAATTGCTACAATTGCGGGCACAAAGGCCCAAAATGTTCCACTCATATTTTCCTCCTAAATTATATAAAATAAAAACCACAATATTCTATTAAATATTGTGGTTTTACCCTATATAAAAAGGGGGAGAGACATAAATATTTAATAGCTCAACGTATTATTACTAATACGACAGTCATACAGATGTTCTCTGTATGCCCAGGTCAATTAAGTATTAGGTACTTAATCCCTTCGGCAAGGCTTCCTTTCCCCTTATGTATTTTTCACCTAATTACATAAGTTATCATAAGACTTGCGCCTCTATTTATTGTTGTTTTAATTATTATACTGCAAACGCAATATTAATTCAATGAAAACACGTTTTCATAAATTACAATTCTTTTAGCGATGATAATTTTATACAATAATACTTCTTTGAATCTTCAATATAATAAGAAAACCTTCCTATTATTTCTATCTTCTTATTATCAATTGGATAGGTATTATCATTTTCCCAAAGTATTTCTACATAGGCTTCACAGCACATTGTTGCATCATTTACAGCGATGAAATAATATGTAGTATCATATTTTTCTGAATAATTAGATTTTATCTTTCCCTTCATTTTGATTGTTTTATCTAAATATTCACTTGGGTTTTCATTCATATTTGTCACTTGTGAATACACAATTATTGAATCACACACAGATAAATCCAAATCGACACTTGTATCTTCTTCTTTATTTTCTCTTTTTATACAAGCAGAAAATAATAAAATAGATAATAATAGCACAATAATCACAAATATCTTTTTCATTACGCACTCACCTTTGATCTAATTAGTCCGATTAAATAAAAGACTAAAAAGATAATGACATCTAACACCACAATTGTTGCACCAACTGGTGTATTGAACGCAATTGATGAAATAAGACCAATGCTTGATGATAAAATTGAAATAATTGCTGATGCAATTACTACTTTTTTATAGCTCTTGCATATTCTCATGGCTGATAAAGCTGGAAATATTACAAGTGCTGATATTAAAAGTGTTCCAACTAAATTCATTGCAAGTACTACAATTACTGCGATAAATGTAGCTAAGATGATATTATAAATATTTGTGTTAATACCAATTGATTTAGCATAATCTTCATCAAATGTTACTAAGAATATTGAATTATAAAATACCACATAACAAATCAATGTTATTACACACAATATTACACATATAATCATATCACGCGCAGATAATGTGAGAATTGATGTTGATCCAAATAAGGTTGTACAAATATCTCCACTTAAATTACCAGATGATGGAAAGATATTTAGAAGTAAATAACCAAAAGCTAATGCACCAACAGATACCATTGAAATTAAAGCATCACCTTTAATTTTCACATTTTTACTACTTTTTAAAAGTAATATTGCACAAAGTATTGTTACAGGTAGTACAATCAGTAAATCATTTGTTAAATTGATAATAGTAGCAATAGCCATAGCACCAAAACCAACATGAGACAAGCCATCACCAATATATGAAAATCTCTTTAATACTAAAGTAATACCTAAAAGTGCTGATACTAATGCGATTAACACAGTTACAATTAGTGCATATCTCACAAAAGGGAAATTAGTGAAATAATAAATAATCTTTTCAAATATATTCATATTATTCACCAATAAGACCGATTTTATTTAAATCAAAGTCTTCCTTTTTTTGATAAATGATTTCATCTCCAATATATAAAATATCACTAGCATACGCAAGTGATGTTTTAATATCATGAGATATCATGATAATCATAACACCATCTTTATTTATATCTTTTAATGTTTGATATAATTCAATAATTGAATTAGCATCTAAACTACTAGTAGGTTCATCTAAAAATAAGATCTTTGGTTTTCTAATTAAACTTCTTGCAAGCAGTACTTTTTGTTTTTGACCACCTGATAAATCTCGAAAAGAAGTATTTGCTTTTTCTAATAAATTATATTTTTCAAGCATCTTATTTACTTCTTCTTTATCTTCTTTATTATAAAACAATTTAAATTTATTCTTATTAAATAAACCAGATGTTATTACCTCTCTTACAGTTGCAGGAAAATCATTTTGAACTTCTGTAAATTGAGATAAGTAGCTTATCTCATTTTTATTTACATCTTCAAAATTGATTTTACCGCTTATTGGTTTAATTAAACCAATCATTGTTTTTAAAAGTGTGGTTTTACCAGCTCCATTTGGTCCAATAATGCATACATAAGCATTATCTTTTATAGAAATATTAATATCTTTTAATATTTCTTTTTTCTCATAACCAACACTTAAATTCTCACATTTTATTTGCATATTTATCTACCTTGTTGCTTGTTTTAATATTTCTAAATTATCTTCCATTATTTTAATGTATGATAGATTATCTTTTGTAGTCGTTACTTGCATAGAATTCAAACTTAGAATTATTTGATCCTTTGTGCTTGTATTATTTTTAATTGATTTCGCAATCTTATCAGATGCATTATCAATTTTTAAAATAACCTTGGCCTTTAATTCATCTACCTTGTTTGCAAGGAAGATGATAGTTTCAAAGCTTGCTTCACTTTCAGCAGAGCATCCCACAAATGCTGCATAATAATCTAATTTATAATCATCAACTAAATATCTAAATGGAAATCTATCACCAAAAATTAATGTTTTATTAGAAGCTGTACTTAATGCAGAAACATAAGATTGATGAAGAGCATCCAGTTTAGCAATATAATTTGCTTTAGCGTCTTCTATTTTTGCTGCATCTTCTTTATTTAACTCTTTTAAAGTAGCTGCTATCTTTTCAACAATAATTTTAGAATTTAAGATTGATAACCAAACATGTTCATCATATTCTTTCTCTTCGTGATCATGTTCTTCTTCGCCTTCATGCTCCATACCTTCTTTGATTTCTTCTTCTTTGATTTTATCTTTTAAGATATCCATCAAATTTAAAGTCATTGGAGCATTTTTAGCACCTTCTAAAACATCTTCAACCCATTCATCGCTTTCTCCACCAACATAAATGAATAAATCAGATGTTTGTATTGTTGCAATATCATCAATAGATGCTTGATATGAATGCATATCAATACCACTGTTTAATAATAATTTCACATCATATTTATCACTATCATAATTTGTAACTTCTTTTACCCAATCATATTCAGGAAAAATTGTGCACACAATTTTGATTTTATCACTATCTTCTTTTTTGCATCCTGTTAAAAACGCAAACATACATAAAAATATAAATAAACTTAATAATATTTTCTTCATTTTATCCTCCTTATCCATAAATTTATTTAAATAATTAAATAAATTTATGTTCTAGATTCTTTGAAGAACTTTATTAGAAATTAGTGTATTTAAGTTTAATAATCCTTTTAATTTGTTAAAATAAGGCCTTAAATTTTGTGTATAATCTTCTTTATTTGCATCTTCCTTTACTTCTCTTATCTTAAAATCAATGTAATTATATGCGAATTCAAAATAATTCAAATTAAACACAATATATGAAAATACATCTTTTAAGATGATGATGTTTATAATAAATAATGATAATATACACCATAGGCAATCATCATTATCACAATGATTAAGATGATATACTGATAATATCATTGATATAATAAAAGATATTATCAAGAAGCTTTTAATGTTTTTCCTTACATTCATCGCATACTCCATACAATACTATCTTTGACATATCTATTTCAATATTTTCATCTTTTTCAATATTTTTAAAATCATTAATTAAATCTTTACTTTCGATGTGCATTAGCTTATTACATTTAGTGCATATCATATGAAGATGATCATCTGTATTTTCACAATTAGCTTCTCTGTAACATGCATTATGTGTGAAATCAACATAGAATTTCTTTAAGATGTTTTCTTCAACTAATTCATTAATTAGGCGATATAAAGTTGTTAAAGATATTTTTATCTTTTGAACATTCGCATTTACATATAATTCTTCTACAGAAAAATGCTCTCCATGATATGATTTTATTAATTCTAATACTTCTTTTTTATGTTGTGTGTTATATTTCATATATACCTCAATTTGAAAATGATTTTCATTTTTATATTTTACTACTCTTGGAGATAAATGTCAAATAAAATGATTTAAGAGCCAAAAAAGTGCAAATTTTATGGTTAAAATATTGCTTTTTTAAAGATAAAAAAATATCAACAATAGTTAATAATTCACTTGACAAAACATTTCTATTATAGTAAAATAATGGTGTAAGTAGAGATACTTATAAAGAGCGGTGAGCCTCCACCATAAAGAGGGGCCCTAAAAAAGCGGTGAGCTCCTACCATAAAGTGGAGACCTAAAAAAGCGGTGATTCTCAGCCATAAATGAGACCAATATAGGGGCAGGAAATGGCCTCCTATTTTTTTATCTAAGGGGGAAATATATGAGAGTTTATAATATTACAGATGATTATATTAATTATTTGCATCAATTTGATGAGAAAGTGTGTTTTAACAAACACGAATCAAGACCATACATTGGAATTGTATTACAAGTCGGAGATCTTAAATACTACGCCCCATTTACTTCTCCTAAACAAAAGCACGTTAATATGAAAAACGCAATTGATTTTAGAAAAATAGGTAATGGCAAGTATGGTGCCATCTTACTAAACAATATGATTCCCGTAATCGATGAAGCTCTTATTGAAGTTAACATTAATAACATACAAGATCATAAATATCGAAGACTACTTCAAAACCAATATATAGAATTAAATAATGATTTTGAAATAATACAAAAAAATGCTTTTAAAATAAGAACAATTGCTTTTTTAGATGAATCGAAATTAACTTCTCATCAAAGAATAATCAAAAATCGTATTTGTAACTTGAAATTACTCGAAGAAAAATATAAAGAGTATAAGTAAAAAACATTATCCAAAAAGGATAATGTTTTTTATATAATCTCATATATCTTTTCAACATTTGGTACTGTTGAAAAGATATCATTATCAATGATACTTTTAGCTGAAACGTTGTTTCTATTCTCTACTTCTGATGCACAAGATACTTCAATAACTTGTTGATTTGCAATGCACTTCTTTTTCATAAAGTAGAATGAATGGAAAGGATAAGCTAATTCTAGTACATCTTCATTATGTGTTGTATAGAACAATTGTGCACTTTCACCAAGTAGTGAAATCATTGTAGATAATATTGCTTTTTCTAAATCAGAATTTACATATGAAAATTGTTCATCAATTAAAAAGATTGCATCTTTTTTATTTTTAACATAATAAAGCATATTAGCTATACTTATTCCATATTTAGTTCCACTAGATAAATATGGAATGTTAGATATTTTATTTCCAGCTTGTACTATTATTTTACCAACATTTTCATGTTCTATCACAATAGCATCTTTTGCGTCATTACTACTTTTAACATTCATAATTGATGTATCTAATGAATTTAAAACAGAATTTAAAATATTAAAATATTCTTTTCTTTCTTTATCATTGTTACATTCAACTAATCTTACAATATCAAAACCTTCTTCAGTAGCAGGCAGTAAAGCATACCAAGATATATTGAAATCATATTGTTTTAGAGATTCTAAATAATCTTTGTATTCATATTTTAAATTGCCTAATAACTTAGATATTTTTTCATACGAATCTTCTTCTTTCAATAAAATTCTATTTATAGCTATTAATGTATCATTATTATCAATCTTTATTTTCATCCTATAGATATAATAACTATTGTTATCATCTACAAAATCTATTTCAATAAACGCATTATTTCTATTAATTTCTTTTCTTAAAAAACTTATATCTTTATATTTTAATAAACACACTATATCCCAAATACATTTTATTAAGCTAGTTTTTCCAGATGCATTTGATCCAAAAAATATGTTTGCTTTTTTATATCTAAAATTAGTATAATTACATAAATATTCATTTTGAATTAAGGATCTTTTCAATTTTTGTGGATAAGAAAAGTTTACTTCAAAATTATTGAATGCTAACACATTATCTAATTTCATCTTCATAATTACCATATTTTACCTCCAATATTCAAATTATTTGAATATTCAATAGTATTATACTATAATTATTCTTATTTTTCAAGCAATATTCAAAATATTTGAATATTCATTAAAATATATTTTTTGAAGAAAATATGCATATTATCATATGTATTTTCTTTGTTTGTGATACATTTTGTATCAAAAATTGAAAAAATCTGAAAAAATTATAATTTCCCTTCATTTATATATTTACAAAAAATAGTCAAAAAATTTCTAAATATAAAAAGAAAAATGCAAAACTATTGTTTTGCATCTTTTTTCTACGCTCTCCGCGTCGCACTCATACATAAACCATCCATTTAAGTATGATCTAGTAAAAACGATTTCCCGCTATACTATCTTTAATTTGTAACTATATTATATACTTTTATTAATAATTTGTCAAATTTTTATTTTATTTTATAAACGCATTTTTGCTTGATATATACTTCTATGTAACCATCAGTTGATATCTTTATTGCAAGCCCATCAGAAGATAGCTTTTTGGCGGCAGCGCCTCTACCACCACCTGTTGATCCACTATCATTTTTTATGATAGCTCCGAACGAACATACTTTACCATAATTTGTAATTATGCACGCTCCATCTAAACTTACTAACTCACATCTCAATTTTCTATTTATTGATACAAAATCATATTCACCATTTAAAGTTTTTCGAATTATGCTTCTTTTTAATAATCTTTTGTTAATATCTTTTTCTAAAACATCATTATTTGTAGGATTATCGCTATTCTCATTATTCTTTTCTAAATCTTTCTTTATATAATCATTTGAATAATCATATGATAAATAATCACATTTATTTAATACTTCATCATTGATTAGTTGATTAATATTATTAACAATAGCGATTATTCCGCCAGTATGAGAAAATGAAACATCAAGAACTGTTGAATAAACTTCATTTAATAATTTATCTGATAGTTTATTAATGACTATGTAATCTTCAACTGCGTTACGGAATGCCTTGACATTAAAATTCAACCACTCATTATTTCTTTTTACAAACCTAATTTCTCTATTTTTAGATAGAATAATATCTCCATTATTTAGCAGAAAGATTCCCATCTTATTAGGATTATCAACAAATTTATATATTAGATTTGCAAATCTATATGGCAAATTATTAATTAATTGAAATCCATCTACCCAGCCACTATTATTTTCGTCAAGTATGGTCTTGTAGGAAACAAAATTACAATTTGAATCTAATTCAAACACCGAACTTATTGGATCAGTTAATACAGCACTAAAGTCATCTTTAAGAAATTCTAGAAAGTCATCGTTATTCTCATCAGTGTCTTTGATTTCAGTATTAATAACAAATCCATAAGATACTTTTTTCCCTTCATATGTTTTTAATGACCATTTTTCTAAAATATTAAATAGATTCTCAATATTTGTTATATTAGCATTTCCTCCTATTAGCCATTCGCATATTCCTATTTGTAGAGCATACTGATAATTTCTATTTTTACTAATTTTTGAATTATAATCATGTTGTTTTTTTCCATCTATGGAATACATGCTAATTTTAATAAAATTATTGATTATACTTTTTATTAGTTTGATATCATCATCATCCATCTTATTATTAAGTTTGATATAGAAATACTTTTCATATTTAATTCCTAAATACAAAATATACTCATTATTTTCTTCTTGAATATATGCATTTTCAAAATAATAATCTTTTTTATAATTATCTACTTCACATATCTTTCTTTTATCTTCCCCAAGCACTTTAAGCAAATGTTCTTCTGTAAAATATTTATATTCGCTTATAAAATTTTATCCATTTTCTCCTCCTATATTATTTATGATACATTTTATATTGATGATAAGTATAATATATAAAATATTTATAGTTATCTAATATATATATTTATAAATTGATATAGGAAAATTACTAAAATTTCAATTAAATATACTTAAATATTTCTTCAATTACTTCCAGTCCACTTTACAATACATAGTATAATTTGAAAATAAAAAAAGCAAAACCAAAGTTTTGCATTTCCTTTTTATCTTAATTCTTCCATTCTTGATATTCTTTGCCTTCAATAATGTCTGCAATTCTTTCACATGCATGTCCATCTCCATAAGGATTTGTTTTTTTAGACATTTTCGCATAAGCAGCTTTATTTTTAATAAGCTTAGAGAATTCTTTATATATTGATTGTTCACTTGTACCAACTACCTTAGATGTTCCAGCTATAACTCCCTCTGGTCTATCTGTAGTCTTCTTCATAACAAGTACTGGTATACCCATAGTAGGTGCTTCTTCTTGAATACCACCACTATCAGTTAATATTAGATAAGAGCTTGCTTCAAAGTTATGACAATCTACAACATCTAAAGGTTCAATGATGTGAATTCTATCACATCCACCTAATTCTTCCATTGCAGCTTTTCTTACCTGTGGATTCATATGAATTGGATAGATTGCTTTCACATCTTTGTTTTCATCTAATACTTTTCTGATTGCTTTAAACATATTGTGCATTGCTTTTCCAATGCTTTCTCTTCGATGTGCAGTGATAAATATTAATTTATCATCGCCTACCCATTCTAATTCCTTATGTGTATAATTAGGTCTTACAGTATAAGGTAGAGTATCTATAATAGTATTACCAGTTACATAAATATTTTCTTCCTTTACTCCCTCTTTTACTAAATTAGCTTTCGCATATTTAGTAGGTGCAAAATTATACTGTGCAATCATCGAAATGAATTTTCTATTCATTTCTTCTGGATATGGGAAGTAAATATTATTTGTACGTAAACCTGCCTCAACATGTCCTAGTGGAATTCTTAAATAATAGCATGCAAGAGCTATCGCAAATGCACTTGTTGTATCACCACATACTAATACTAAATCAGGTTCTATTTCATCTAATACATCTTGAATAGTAGATAACACATTAATAGTGATTTCAAATGTTGATTGATCTTTTCGCATGATATGTAGATCGTAATCTGGTTTTACACTAAATTCTGCGAATATCTTTTCAAGGTTTTGTTTTTGCTGACCAGTAGAAAGTAATATTGGTTTAATACTATTTCTTGTTAATAATTCCTTATATAAAGGCATCATTTTAATTGCATCTGGTCGACATCCAACAGCAAGTACTACACGTTTTTTCATAAAGATTCCCTCCTTATATTTATATTATATCATATTATTAATTAAAGTAAACTTAATTATTTCTTAAAATTTTAAGAATTTACAATAAAAATAAGAATAGCAATCATCTAGATTGCTATTCTTATTATTTCTCTTATTTAGCATAAGTATCAATTTCTTCTAAATTAGCACTATAATAGAAATATCTACCACTTTGATATTCTTTATATAGATTTAGTTTTTTAAGATTTGCAAGTATTTTAGTAATTGTGGTATTACCAAGATTTAAATTTTGCATTAGATCAAACCTTGTAAGACCAAAATCTCCAAAGATTTCACTACTCAACAATAGTTTCATTGTATCTAATTCACTCTTATTTAAAAATTCAAATGATTCTATTATTTCATTATAAAAATCATATGTCTTCATTTTATCTAAAATATATATTTCTGTCTTTTGATATGATTTATATAATATATCAAGGAATGCATACACAAATGTAGTAATATCTCCTCTATTTCTAATATCATTAGTGTATTTAAAAGCATCATAATATTCACTTATATTTTCTTTAATAGAAATACTTAATCTAAAGCTTGTTGTATTATGTAGATAATCCTTCAATAATAAACTAGTAATAAACCTATTAATTCTACCATTCCCATCATAGAATGGATGAATATACGCAAATAAATAATGAAATATAGCTAATCTTATTAATATATCAATATCTTTATCATTTAATATATTTAAAGCTTCCTTTAAATATTCGATTATCTTCTCTTCTGGTATTATACCATTATGGATAATTTGATTATTAGAATTATACACATGGACTATGTTTTTTCTAAATAATTTGCCATCTGGTATATTATTTATATCTTCCTCACTTATTTCATTTAACAACATCTCATCATATAATGTTCTTATATCATCAACATCTTCTATTTTTTTATTATCTTCCATCAATAATAAATATTTATTCACAATACCTTCAAATCTATTTTGGGTTTTAATCTTCTTTTTTATTTCATTGATTAAATCATTAATTTCTTTTCTTGTAGATACTACTCCTTCGATTTTGTTTGTGTATTCTATTTCATCTATCATTGATTTTCTTAAATACTGTTGATAAAGAGATGTAGGGATATTATCAAATAATTTCTTTATTTTATTATCTTCCTCTCTTATTCTTTGAACTAATTTCATTACTTCAACATCATAAACAAAAAAAGATTGATATCCATTTATTAAGATATTAAATCTAATAGCTGCATTTGAATTGAATCTTTCATTATATATTTTATTAAAAGTATCATTATCATTCATCACAAATGATTTATACGTAGATATAAATGTCATAACACATACCTCTTTTTTAATATTATAACATATGAAATATTGATAATCAATGAATACATATCACTTTTTTAAAAAAGTGATATGTATTAAGCATATTTTGCTAATTACATATCACATTTAATTTAATCAGTATTTCTTTCAATACTTATTCCAATTAAAACATCTTTTCTTCCTTGATCTTCAATTGGTCTAGGTCTTCTTGTAACTTTTATTTTGATTGTACCAATACCATCTACTTCACGTGTAAAATTAATATCTAATTCATCTAAAGTATATCCATTTTCTTTTAATAAGTCTTTATAATCATAATAATAATCATCTAACACATAATCAACTTGGAATGTAAGACCTTCCTCTCCAGTTAAAATATTACTACTATACCAAGCAATTTCTTTTTCTGGATATATCATTGGAATATAATCAAGTACATCACTTCCTAAAAGTTTTCTAATTACTTCACTAACGACTTCTTCTACTGGTTTAATTATTGTTTCATAATCATAAATAAAATCGGTATATTTATCATTTACTTCTATCTTTATTGAAGCTAAATAATCTTCATCTAAACTATCTTCATATTTTTCACTTATTATTTTAACATATTGATTATTTTCGTCTTCAACAAAACCAAGTTTTATTAATGAATCACAATATTCATCAATATAGCTATTATCAAGTCCAAATAATCTTAATTTTTGCTTGTTAGTTGTTGCATCACCATAGCTTAAGATATATGTGATGAAATTACCTTGATAATCAGGAATATTCACTTTATCTTTAAATACACTTTTACTAATCTCACTTGGCCATTTTTGGATTTTGTTCTTATCTTGATCATAAGATTCTCCTGATATAGAGAAACTATAAGATGTTAATTCTGATTTACCATCTGATGTTAATTTGATCCTCTTATTATACATTAGATAATAATTAGATATTTTATATACATCATCTTTATCTTCAATATTATAAAAAGATGTCACAAAATATTCAGTCATATTTTCTTCAATTGCATAAACTTCTTCAGTTTTAATGTAATCTTTATCTATTACCTTTTCCATATCTTTTAAATATGTATAATATTGATCTATATTTATCTCATTTACATCTTTACCATAAATTTCAAAATTAAGACCAAGTTCACCATCAAAACCAGCTATAGATTTTATGAATTTAACATCTTTTAAAAATGATATATTTAGATTATATATTTTATTAAAATAATCGAACAATATTATTGCTGATTCACCTAAATAATCTTCTTCATTATATGTTGCACTTATATAATAATAATTACTTACATCATTATAATACAATGATAACTTACTATATTCATTAGAACTTCGATAAATATTGAAATTATTAATTCTATCAAATCTTAATATTCTAGTAGCATTTTTATAATTGATATTTTGAAAATAATTATCTATATATTCTTTATATGTATTATAATCTGTATCACTTTCTTCTATTTTTACAACAACATATTTTATTGTATCATTATTTATTTCATCTACTTTTTTAATTTTCCCATTTGGTAAATTAAAATCTTCTAAAGAAAGAATATCATTTACTTTATTTATATATAATTCATTGTTGAAATCATCTTCTTTTTCTTGTTCATTTTTGCAGGAAACTGTAAATATTAAAAATAATAATGTTATTAAAAACAAACCTATCTTTTTCATAATGCACCTCTTGTGTTTATTATACCATCAAACCCAAGGTTTTACAAACGAAACCCAAGGTTTTTACGACTAAACCCAAGGTTTTAAAGCAATTTGCCTATTTTTGTATCATTTTTAAGCAAAGTTTGTTTTTATTAGGCAAAGATTTAGGTTCCATTTCTCGTTTTCTTTGTTTCTAAAGAATAAAATACTTCAGACACATTTCCCCTATCCCCCATTGGTTAAATTAATATTCTCTTTTTCGGTTAAAATAATATTGACATTTAACATGTTTAAAACGAACACAAAAATTACAATTATGTAACTTTTATGCTAATTTCTTGCTATATATTTATCCAATACTAAAAGCAAATTTGTTGTATGTCTTGTCTTCGAAGGGGAAGTGTTTGCAAGTCCAGTAAGTTTTGGAAGCAATTTATGCTTTTTAGATTGGAAATTAATCGCTTCAGATTTTTTACGATTATCTAGCACTTGTTTTCCTAAATAGACATCTTCGACATCTAAATTCATCCAAACCAAATCGTAATCATTATCATTACAATACTTTATTATTTTATCATTCAAATCTTCTTCCCTATCATAATAAGCAACAATTATAACCTTTACTTCTCTTGTTGGATCATCTATTTTACTTTTAATTCTTGTGTCTTGGCTAATAAGCTCAGATTTTGTGGTAGCAAATATTTTGTCTAAGGCAAATGTTCTTGGTTTATAAAAATAATCAATTGAAGATTTTATGTACATCCAATCTGATCTATTGGATGAACGGGTTTCCATAATAAAAACTAATTTTATCATTTTTCATCACCCATAAAAATATTAATAAAGTCAAAATCTTCAATATTCATTGGTGAATTAGGGAAGTCTCCATTTATATAATCATTAATTGGAGATTTGTTTCCTTTACTTACCCATGTATCTAATTTATTATCAACGCCTAAAACAGCAATAGATCTACTTTGATTCTTTAATGCCTTCATTACTTCAATATTATGAGTAGTAAATATCAATTGTCCTTTTCCATAATTTTTAAAGAATGATACTAGTTTTTCAAAATAAACTGCATTTATATTTGTATCAATTTCATCAACAAATACAATTCTTCCCTTAGCACATTTTTCTAGATAAGAATATAGTTTAACTAATTGTTTTATTCCTGAAGACTCAAATTCTAGTTCAACACGATAATTCTCATATACAAATAATTTTCTTACATTATATACATTTCTATTTTCACTAGGTATTAATTTGATTTCCTTCAAATCTGGCTTAAAGTATTTGATAAATCTTTCTAGCTTTTTATTTTCTTTCTCATAGTTTTCAAATTCAGATTTAGGAACAATAGTATCGCTTGTATAAACTTCGGTAAAATCAGTCAAATCAACTTTAATTTTTTCTACTCTACTAATTAAGTCCTTCAAAATGTTATTGTCAATTTTATAATTATTGTGTATATCTGTTTCTTGCATATAAACCAATATACTATTAACACTTGAATAAAGAGATAAAGCTATTTTTTCTAATACAGAGAACTCGCTATTGTTTTCTTCTTTATCATGATCAATTATTTGTTGCATCATGCTTTGAACTATTGAACTGTATTTTAAATCATTTAATGAAAATTCATAATTTCGAGTTGAAGCATTTTTGATTTTGTCTTCAATATAGATTTCGTTTTCTCTTTTCTCAATAATTGGTTTAAACTTATCATTAAGTGTTCGCCCCATTGACATAGAAATGCATTCCTCAGAAATAACAAAATCAGATATAATTTCACCTTTAACTAATTTTATAGTATGTTTTATGACAATGCCTTTGTCAAATTCAAATAATGCAGAAATATAAAATTCATTTCTAATATAATTGACTAATTTGCTCAAATTATCTTTAGTATCATTTTGTACCAAATAATTAGGATTACAAACAATTTTATTATAAAAATCAACTGAAGTGATAATGGCACTTTTACCAGCTCCATTATAGCCAAAAATTCCTTTAACATTATTAGTTTTTTGAATACCCTTTTCAATTGTTTGGTTAGCAAAATCAAGAGTAATCATGTTCTCAATATTTTTAATTCCGTATGTTGAAAATTGTAATAGTTTCTTCATTGTTAACACCTCTACATAATTTTACCATATTGTAATTTTTATGTAAAGACTTTTTGCATTAATTGTTCGGTTTTTTACACATTATATTGTCTTTTCTTTCTTGGCTTAACTCCTCCTGCTTCATAGTGCTTCTTTAATGTATGACGATCTACACCCAATAATCTTGATAATTCACTAAAGTTTGGTTTAATATTCAGTGTTTAAATTCTGCTAATTTAGTACTAATACACATATTCATAATTTTTATCCTCCATATGTGTATAGTATATCAAAAAAGATAACCTATGGACAATTAATTGGTAAAATTAACTTTCCACTTTTTGGTTATCTTTATTATATATTTAACACAAATAAAAAAACTCCTTCATAGTCATTGATAATAGTGGTTAATCAAATGCAGCTATAAAAGGAGTTAGTTTTCGACTAAAGTGCTTAGTCATAAATGCTAACAGTTATAGAATCCTTAGTCGTTTTATAAATAGATGCATCAAAACTTTTAATAAGGATTGTATTTGCTCATATGTATTTCTTTTTATATTGTTTTTTATCAAGCATTTAACTATTTTTGATTGTCTATTGTTTTTATTTATCACCTACATCATATTTAGATTCTCGATAACAAAATGCAGGTAATGTTCCTTCTAAAACATCCACAATATGCTTTGATATTGTCGGGTTTTCTATTGAACCAGATTCATATGATATTTTATTTGTGTTTTGATCAATTGATGCGTATATGATCTGCTCAGAATCACAAGCTACTGCTATATTTGGATTATGTGTCACCACGATTATTTGCCTGTTTTTCTTTGCCATCACTATTAATTTTGTTAATCTCTCAAAAATAGACTGATTGTCTAAATTATCTTCTGGTTGATCAATAATTAACGTTTTATTTCCCTTATCCAATGCAAGGTAAAAGATTAATAAGACTATTCCTTTTTCGCCAGGCGATAATTGATCCAAGGCCTTATTATTCATCTTTAAATCATATTGAACACTTAAATAATCCAATTTAGATAATAGATTATAAAAATCAACCTGATTATTATCCTTTAACATATTTTTATAAAAGCAGTTAAGATCGTTGCATAAATTACCAAATTGTTCTTTTATAAATGAAATCGTTGATTGTTTGTCATTAAAATCAATTTTAGGAACTATATTCTCTAAATATGATAAATCAGAATACTTCGAAGACACTCGATGGTTAACCATCATATCAATCTTTTTTATAAGGGCAGAATCAAATGCAATTACTGAATCAAATGTCATTTTATCAAGTCCATCTTCCAGTACACTATTTACTTTGTTTTGAACAGCCTCGTACAATTCTCTTAATGAATTTCTTTTCAAAACAAGTTTTTCATAAAGTTCATTTATTAATTCAATTTGCTTATTTTTAAGCTTGTTTATTTCATTTGGTAATTCATTATTTACATAATCGATTTGGGTTTGTATTCCTTTTAGAGAGTTCTCATATGGAATTATACTATTTCCGTTTTTAAGACCATAATCAATTAAATCCCATTTTTTAATTTCTTCTTGATTTGCTTGGTATTGAGCTTGCTGCGTAGATATTTTTTTTGATAGTTCTTCAAATATTTCGTCTATGGCAGCTTCTTTCGCAAAGTAATTAGAAATCAGTTTTATTTTATTTTCAATTTCTTCATACTTTGTGTTGTCAATATCATAAATAGAACTTTCATTGTCAATTTTTACCAATTTTTCCCTTAATTTAGCTTGATCATCGTTTAATCTCTTATAATACTCATTAAATTCTTTTTCTTCATTCTTTACTAATGATACTTCACAATTAATGTCCAAATTGTATTGATCATTATGGTTTTTATACAAATTGTTTAATTCAATAATTCGTTTTTTTACTTCATTTTCGATATTAATAATATAATCTATAGAATTGAGTTCATCAGTTATTTTTTCGTATTTTGTATACTCCATATTATGATCTTCAAGAACAGTTTTTTTCAACTGGCTACACCTTGAGTATAAAATCAAATACTTGTTATTGTCATCTAATAATGGTTTTTCTATTTGTTCAGGCTTAGATCTTTTATGATTTTCAATTTTTTGCAAAATTTCTTGCTTATTCAAACTTAAGTGGTTTCTAAATTCTAATGTTAACTTTCTTTCTTTTTCTACAATATCCTTATTTATGTCATTAATTTTAACTTTTAAAGTCTCTATTTCAATATTGATTGTTGAAAATTTCTTATTAATTAATTCTGTTAGATTCTTACAGCCATTTTTATCTAGATCATCGATATATGAAAAGATTAAACCTTCGATTTCATTCTTGAAATAGGTTCTATTAATGTCATTACAGGTATTTTCTATATATCTTTGTGGTAAATACATGACTCGTTCAATTTTTTCTGAATCGTAGCCATTCTCTTTTATTATTTTTTCCTCAGTTTTAGCACCATCATAAAACGTTAAATATCCTTTGTAATTATTTGCGTATTTATTAGTTTTGTCAAAAAATCTATCGCGTCTCAAAAAAGAAAAATATGACTCTTTTGAAGTGTTACCAAGATAAGATATAATATCAGAAATAGCGCTTTTACCACTTCCTTTATTTCCAATTATTGATATCATTCCTGGATTAAAATCAAGGTGTCCATTTATCCAATGTTTTTGTGATTCTAAACTGTCAGTATATATGTCTATAGATTTTATCGTATATGATTTTCTTTTTTCTTGTAAAGCAATATCAATTGGTTTTTCACCAATATAAATTCTTTCTTCCGAATTCTTTAAAGAATCTTTTAGTCCTCTAAAAGTTGTGTCAGATTTAACCCAACAATACTTCAAATTATTTGATTCAAACATATCTTCAAAATTATGACAATCAGAGCCAGTTATACAAGGCAAAGTTTTACCTATGGTTTTTTCGCATTCTTCAGATTTAAACCATTTTATATTATTATCATTTGAGGTAAAAACCGCTTGACTTAATTGTCGATATTTTACTCTCAAGCTACCAGATTGATTTTGCCAATTAAGTGTATCCAAGTCTTCTACGACACTAACAATAATGTATTTTCCTTCAAATCTTTTATCTTCTAAATATTTTTTGACATCATCAATTTTAACTGAAAAATTATTCATTCCAAGTTTTAAACGATTGTGCCCAACCAAATTGCCAATTCCACGTTCATCACAATATTCACCAAGTTTTTTTAAGTCATCTAAATCACAATACCATTTATTTCCAGATAAATCGCAATATAACATTTTCAAAAAATATTTTTTTATCGTATTAGATGCTAATTCGTTAGAAAACAAGACGTGCACTTGTACTTTATTTTGATTAATTGTATCACTCGTTCTAAATTCTATATTAGGAAAAATTGCTATTTTATTTACTTTTGTTAAAAAATTAGAATCCTTTTTAATTTCATTCGCAAAAATTTTTTTCATTCTTTCTTGATTTTTTATAATGGAAACTACTTTCTCATAACCTTCTATAATAAAATAATCTGTCAAAAATATAGCACCTATTGAAAGTGAAATTGCTTTCACATATAATGTGTGAACATATTTATCCCAAATTTCCTCATCATCGCAATCACCAAATTCATTATTTAATAGAGAGTATGGCGTATGTACATGAAAATCCCACCTTCTCCAAATCGAACCTATTTCGTTCATATTTCCTCCTTCTTTTTATAAAATATTCTTTTTTAGCTAGTAATTAAATAATGTTATTATTATTATTATTACAAGCCCACTATATATTATACACAACAGTAAAATATTGTCAACTTTTAATTTATAAAAAATATAACCAATCTAAAGCATTTCCCCTGTCCCCCATTGGTTAAATAAATATTCTCTTTTTTGGTTAAAATAATATTGACATTTAACATAAAATAAGTGGTGTTAAGACTATACCTTTCAAATAAGTGGTGGATTCATATTGAATAAATCTACCTTTTTTGATATTATATTTTTGTAGAAACATTGAAGGAGGTAAAATGACTGATGAATTAATTAATATCTTAAACTTAAAATCTATTAATATAAATAAAGATTTATCTTTTGCTAAAAATGATAAAGGCTCGCATAAAATTCATATTTTTGTGAGTGATGTGATAAATAACAATAAAAGAATCATAACTATTTAATTTTTGATTGTTCTAGTTTTTCATACTCTCTTGATAAAATTGAATCCAAATTTCGAGCATCTAATGCAAAGTTCTCCATTTCAAATTTCTTATTTTCAATATGAAACATTTCTTTATACTCAGTCAATGAATCAAGCACCTTAAAAATAAAACTATTATTTCCAATATATTCTATAAGCGATTCAAAAACATCATCATTTGTTCTAACAACATATTCATTATTTGAAACTATTATTGTTCCATCAAGTAGATAATTACACATTTCCTTAACAGATCTAACGGGATGATTGTTTATAAAAATACCATTAAACTCTCGTTGCGCATTACAAATCAATGAATATATTTTCCTTTTTCTAATAGGTATGTTCCACTCATGCATTTTATTTTTATAAAAGTCATCATCCTGCATCGCCTTAAGAGATAAATCAAGTTGCTTAGCGCCCTTCTCTAAATATGAATAAATTTTTCTTAATTCAAATGCATTTGTAGAAGCTGTTGGTGACTTACATTCAACAATTATCATATAGTCATCATTATATAGTAAAACATCAATATCACTTTTTATACCTCTATACGAAAAATCCATTTCCCCAACTCTACATTTAATATTAGTTTGCTCGCAAACTTTTCTTAATAATTCTTCAACATATTCATTTCTATTATTTATAATCCTATAGTTTTCATCATTCAAAGATTTATACTTAGCTACGGAAATACAGTTTCCTGGAATATTAGATTGTGAAACTAAAATCGGAGAAAAATATACAAAATCATCTAAAACTACAAAAGGGCTATACAAAATATCCTTTATAGAATTTGCTGCGTTAAAGTTCATCATTTCAATCATATCAGTTATTTTCTCTTCATTGTCATATAGATATTTGAATAAAAGATTAAAATCAGAGCGTTTTAGCCTTTGAGAAACTGTATTGAAATAAATAGAATTATCAGAAAATTCTAATCTTTTTATTTTTTCGTTCCACAAATCAAAAATTCTTTTAAATTTGAAAACATCCCAAATATTCAAATTATTTCTAAATTTCATATTAAGCAATTTTACTTCTGGAACAACAAATTCACGTGCCAGTGCATCAAGAATAGTCATTTCCTCCTTAAATAAAAAGTTTTCTTTAAACAATTTTCCAAATAAATTAGTTATAGAAAATACATATCTTTTATAATTGAAGTTATCCTTATATTCAGTTTTTATGATTTTATCTAGTTTATACTCTTTATCTTTATTAACAAATTCAGAAAAGCTAATACCTGAAAAATCTCTTGTATAGTAAGCTGAGTTCATTCTTTCAAAAAAAGATAAAATTGTACAACAACTTATACATTTCATCAAATCCTTATTTGGTGAAGATAAGGTAAATGTATTATTATTTTTACACACCTTGAATCCAAAGCAGTCAATATAAATTTCATATTCTCTTAATTTATATAACTTATTAAAAAAAATGAGACTTTTTTCAATATTAAAATCTCTATCAGCATATAAGTGCTTAGTATTACTTTTGAACATATTTGATTGTTCACATAAAAGACTTATAAATATAGATGCGCCATTACAATAATCTACAAAACTTATTTCTTTAGAATCGAAATTGATATTTTTAATTTTAGATTTTAAATTATTGCTAATCAAGTCCTGTTTTTTTGCACAAATTGACATAATATCAAGTATTGCAAATTCTTTGTAATGCAGTGCAATATTCGTATACTTATCTATTTTTCTTTTAATTGGTTCTACGATTTTTTTGAATTCAAGTTTCATTTCTATATATATCTCATCGATATTAATCCTACTTTTCAATTTTAACAGTCTTTCTAATAAATCAAATACATGTAAAGAATTATTAATATTATCAAAAACTCTAAACACTCCTTTTGATTTTAAAAATGAAAAGCCTTCGCTTTTGCAAATAATAATAGATAATATCGTTTCAAACTCAAAATTTTCAATATTATTTTTAAAAAATTTTTCTATCTTATTTATACATACATTTTCATTTATTACTTCAATTAATTCGTAATCATTTTCATATTTGTATTCATCAAATTTAAATGTGTCCATTTTCCCTCTTTCTATATTACGCTGCAGTGCTATATGAAATTACCTTTTACAAACAATAGCCTAGATTTTTTTTGATTAGATACTCAATTTCTAGCTTTGTTCTGGTTATTTATATTAAGCTTTCCTACATCTTGTTATTACAATTTCATTAAATGCAATTCTAATTAGTTTTTACTTTTTTTTATTATTTAATACTTATTGTCTTGATTCAATCATCTTACAAATCATGCTACTAAAATTAAAACTTGTTTTTTAAATCCAATTTACTTATTTTCTTTTAAAAAATCTTGTGAAAGCTTCATCTTCGGCATCATCTAAGCAAGAATCATATCTATTAGCTATAATACAATTACATTCTTTTTTAAACTTATTTAAATCATTTACAACAACAGATCCAAAGAATTCACTTCCATCTTCTAGCATTGGTTCATATATTATTACCTTTACTCCTTTAGCTTTTACTCTCTTCATTACTCCTTGTATTGAAGATGCTCTAAAGTTATCACTATTAGATTTCATTGTTAATCTAAATAATCCTATTGTTATCTTATTAGCATTCTTTTCAGTAAATCCGGCTTTTGCAAGTACTGCATCTGCTATATGATCTTTTCTATTTCTATTAAATTCAACAATTATCATATACTCTTATCAATACTTGGCGAATTTTTATTATTAATGAATCCAAATGTCTAAATCAATATATGAATTTACATTATTTTTAATATGAATGGCTCCTATAGCTAGTCCAATTGAACTTAAAACAATCGATGAAACTCCTTTATCCCACATTTCATTTATCGGCTCCAATTCAGGTGCATTTTTCAATAGATAATCAAATGCTTTCTTTTCCTCGATGCAATGGGTTTTATAAAATGTAATCATTTTATTTTTAACAGATTCAGGTATATCCTTCCTTTCATTTAATTGATTTGAAAACTCCGAATAATTATTCTTTCTAAATGTTAATGTGTTTATTCCATCGTTAATAAACACTTCAGGATACCACTCATATAAGTTCTTGCCATTAATAAGTTCCATCTTTAATAAATCAGAAGAAAATGGCACATAAAAAGCAGAAGTATAGTTGTGCCACAAAATAGTGTATAGCGAAGTAGACATAACGCTCTTTATTGAACACCTAGTATAATCAAGATGTTCAAAATCTACTCTATCTATTTTATTTACTCTAGAACAAAAAGGTAACACATCTTCTTTAAGAAAAGAAATCAATTGTTTTAATGTTCTAGTTCCAGGAAGGCTCGTTCTTGAAATAATAAACCTCAACGCCAAAATATCAAGTTGCTTATCCAAGAGAATAGGAGCTGTCTTAATTGCTTCACTAAGTACTATTTGTTTAATAGTCGCCTCATTACAATTAACTCTTTCTGCAATTAATTCTCCCAAAATATTCAGCAAAGACTGGCTTCCTGTTTTAATATATCCCCTTTCTGCTTCTAATAAATCAAACTGCATTGATGGAGATGATAAGGCTTCTTGGACTTTTTCAATCTTAGTTTCCAATTTGTTTAACTTGTCAAATACTGAAACTACGAACTCGCCATCACGTAATCTTGCTGTTTCAAGGGCTTTATTCTTGTATTTTTCAATCTCAGAACAAACAACTTCTTCAATATAAGGTCTTAATCCTTCTAAAGTTAGACCATTTTGTATGTTAATCTCACCATTATTGACTCCAACAGCTGTGCCGTTGTTAGTAGAAATATCACTTTTGTTTGACATTGACTTCACCATTATTAACACCTACAGCAACACCAGCGTTCTTATCAATTTTCAACTGTGACTTCATGAAACTATCATATTTCTTTTTAGTTTTAAAACTAAAAATAAAAGATAAAATCGCGACCAAAGAACTAATACTAGCTAAAACAACTGAAATAATTTCATAAAATGTCATTTATCAATTCCCTCCATTCATTTTTAGTATAATTGGCATCTCTATGTGAAATGCTTAAGTTTAATTCTTCCACTCCTGATATTCTTTTCCTTCTAGAATATCAGCAATTCTTTCACAAGCATGTCCATCTCCATATGGATTTACTGCTTTTGCCATTTTAGCATATTCTTCTTTATTATTAAGAAGTTTAGTAAATTCATTATATATTACTTCTTCAGATGTTCCTACTAGTTTTTAATGTACCTGCTTGTACTCCTTCATGTCTTTCAGTAGTATCTCTCATTACTAATACTGGTACACCATATGCTGGTGCTTCTTCTTGTATTCCACCACTATCAGTTAATATTAAATAAGATCTTGCTTCAAAGTTATGACAATCAAATACTTCAATTGGTTCTATGATATTAATTTCAATTTATATATAGAAATAATACTAATTAACTTCAATAAAATTTATCTTATTATCATTATATAATTCATCTAATAAATCAAGTCCTATCAATTTTGATAATTTCAATTCGTAAACCTCTTTATTTCCATAACAATATATGTCATATTGTTTATATCGTTTTTCAAATAGCGGTTTTAAAATTGACTTATCAGATAAATCAAGGGAGTGCCCAAAGACTGCAATTATAGAATTATTAGGCAGTTGATTTATTATTTTATTATTGTAATCACTATTACAGTTTTTATAAATGCGTCTAAAGCGTTTAAAAAACCTAATAAAATTAGATTCCTCATCAAATGTTTGATTTTGTATCATTGATGGTTCTACACCTATGACGACATTTGTCGATACCTTTCCATGAATATATGCAATATGCTCTTCATCAAGGCCATAATACTTTTGTGCTGTTTCACTATAATTAAATGAAACAATTCTATGAGGTTTGTGATTAGCAATTAATGCTGGTGCTTTAATTTGATCAGTAGAAATCTTAATATAATTTTGTAATTCTTCTTCTAAACGAAGTAATTCTGCATTAAATTCGTCTAATATATAATTCATAGCATATTCTTTTGTAGCATTAACTTTATTAGCACAAATACGTACTCTAAAATATAATTCTTTCAAAGAAGAGTACGAATCTGCACCAGCAAAGCTGGATATAAAATTTGATTCCGTAGATATCCACATAAGTCTATCTAGCGGATTTTGTAGATTAATTATTAAAAAAATATTACTAGGTATCTTTCTAATATCTTTAATTTTCCAGTAGTAAAATCTATGACCATACGAGCCAAATCCATCTGGTTCAGCTTCTGAAAACCACGTTTCTATATTTTCGTTTTCACTAAAACAATACGCTATAAATTGAAGATATTGACAAATTAGTTTTTCAAAGCCGTTCCAATCTTCATTAACAAAATAATTCTTATTATAAGCGCTAGACAAAAATGAAATCAAAGGATTAGTAATACCTTTTTGTCCCTCATATATTAAAAAATCTTTATAACTTGTCTTAAAATTAGATCCCAAATCAAACCCGTTTCCTACAACTAATAAATCATAATCCATATTTATGCTCCAAAGTAATATTTAATATTTGAATAAATATATTATATTTCTATTAACTATATTATATAATAATTGTCCAATAATGTCAAAGAGTAGAGTGTTATTTTAGTAATTAAAACTGGACTATCAAGTCCAGTTTAGTTAATCTCTTCTAAATAAATCTCTTGTATAAACTTTATCTTCTACATCATCTAAACAAGAATCATATCTATTAGCTATAATACAATCACATAATGATTTAAACTTATTTAAATCATTTACAACAACAGATCCAAAGAATTCACTTCCATCTTCTAGTGTTGGTTCATATATTATTACCTTTACTCCTTTAGCTTTTACTCTCTTCATTACTCCTTGTATTGAAGATGCTCTAAAGTTATCACTATTAGATTTCATTGTGTTCCAATAATTTGATAAAAGCATTATTTATATATTCAGCCAGCTTTTTTTCGCCCATTTCACCAGGTGGAAAAAAGGAAGAAGTTAAAACTATATGTTGAATAGAAAAATCATTTTTAACATTTTTAAAGATTTTTTCAAATGCTGCAATGGTCAAATCTTTCGACCCTTTAAATATCATAGGTAAAGCGCTCTTTAAAAACTTGACAATTCCTCCAAAACCTGTTGTTTTAGTCAAAATATATCTTTTTGGGTTATCCCATTCTTCTCTAAACACATTTTTGGCGGCGCTGAAACAATTTGATAAAATAAGGTAGATTACCTCGTCTTGGTTATTCAAAAAATAGTATCTCAAAGGACAACTTGCGTTTTCATATTTTATTCTTTTCCCACTTTTCAAATCTATATAATCTTTTTGTGGATTATCAGTAACCAAATTTAAAACATATCTAACAAATGTCCCTTGTGATAATGTTTCATTTTCTGACTCCCTAGTTTCCAACATTTTTAATCTACCATAAAATGGAGAGCTGTTATTTGAATTAAAGAGTCTTGCTAATTCATGACAAGTTTTATATGGGCTTCTTGTTCTACTTAACTCAAACAAATCATATATCAGTGATTTATCAACTTTTTGTTGATTACTATTAATTGTTGAAAAAATATATGCTTTTTCTTCTTCAGTTAAATTAAACATAATTACTATTGGCAACTCTATATTCTTTTTAGAATCAATTATTCCGTACAATCTATGTTGGCCATCGAGAATTTCGGCATGAATTTTTTCATTCATATCTAAATCATATTCAAAAATATCATTCTCCAACTTTTTAAGATTATTGCTTTCGTCTATTGCAATAATAATTGGAGTGGGAAATGTTGCATCTGGATCTTCGCAATACTGAGAAATATCTTTTATCCTCTCAGCTCTTAAACGTCTTTGAATTCCGCCAGTATTATCTCTCTTCTGAGGAGAGGCTATAATTTTTAAATCATCACTGAAAATCTTGCCACAATAAAAAGTTCCAATGGGCTGACTAATTTTAATCAAATATATTTTTTTCATACTTTTATATTTGTTCCATCAGGAGCCGATGGATTGTTTCCCTTTCTTAGATTCTTTTTTAGTTTCTCAATATCTTCATTTTCTTTAAGCAGATAGTCACCATCTTCATTTAAATATGTATCCATTTTAAATACTAACCTTACATAGAAAGATATAAAACATACTATAACAAATAAAACGAATTGTATAGGCCATAAATCTCCTATCTTAGTAGTTTGAAATAGAATAGTTGGAATAATAAGAACTAGTAGTACAAAAAAAGACCATAATTTAAATACCATAAATGTATCTTTACGTTTTTCAATCACAAATTCATAAAAACACACTGCAATATCATAAATGCTTGAGCAAATTAATGCTATTGAAATAATATAAAAATATCCTATCCCAATATCTTCTACTACTTGTGGCATATTTGAATTCATTAAATTAAATATTAAACCAATTGATGATATTACTGGCACAAATAGAAACCACAAGAGGTGTACAATACAATGTTTTTTTAATACTTTAAATGGTAAAATAATCATTTTTATCATTTTCCCTTCCTCTTTTGCTTAAACTTACAACCTTTTTTAATTCTTTCATTTTTTCCAAACCATCTTATTGATGATTCCAGTATAACTTTGAATAATCTTAATAACTTTTGTTGATACATTTTCATCAGCATATGCTGGTACAGTTAATCCATCATCACCATTCTTATGCATTTCTACTGCTAAGTCTACTGCTTGTAATACTTTTTCAGTAGATATTGATCCTATCACAAACACTCCTTTGTCCATAGCTTCTGGTCTTTCAGTAGATGTTCTTACTGATACTGCGGGAAATTTAAAATATGAACCTTCTTCAGGTATAGTTCCACTATCAGAAACTACACAAAAAGCATTTTGTTGAAGTTTATTGTAATCAAAGAAACCTAGTGGTTGATGTTGTATTACTCTCTTATCAAATTTAAATCCCCTTGCTTCAATATATTTTTTAGAACGCGGGTGACAACTATAAAGAATTGGCATATCATATTTTTCTGCCATTGCATTTACAGCATTCATTAAGCTAAAGAAATTAGCTTCATTATCAATATTTTCTTCTCTATGAGCAGAAAGCAAAATATATCCATTC
The DNA here is from genome assembly GCA_016280895.1 of Bacillota bacterium. Lineage (GTDB taxonomy): Bacteria > Bacillota_I > Bacilli_A > ML615J-28 > CAG-698 > RGIG3506. The sequence goes on along the minus strand of JAEEHM010000093.1, from coordinate 48,763 downwards.
TTCTTTAATCCTAGTTCTTCTAATATTTTAGAATTATTAACTTTATCAATACATCCATTTAATACTTCAGTCATTGGAGATCCAACAACAAATGTGTATTCTGGTTTAACACCACTATCTAAAATATATCTTCTTGCATGTTCAGAATAACATAAATTGACATCTGATGTTACATCTACAATTCTTCTTATTACTTCTTCTGGTAAATTTTCATCTTTGCATCTGTTACCAGCTTCCATATGAAAAACTGGTATATGTAATCTCTTAGCAGCAAGTACACATAAACAAGAATTAGTATCACCTAATACAATTATAGCATCTGGTTTTACTTCACTCATTAATTTATATGATTTAGCAATAACATTTCCCATTGTTTCTCCTAAATCATTTCCAACAACGCCTAGATAATAATCTGGTTCTCTCAAACCTAAATCATTAAAGAAAACTTGATTTAATTGATAATCATAGTTTTGGCCAGTATGAACTAAAACATGATCAAAGTATTTGTCACATTTTTTAATAATTGCTGACATTTTAATGATTTCTGGTCTAGTACCCACAATTGTCATTAATTTTAATTTACTCATGGAAAATCTCCTTTTATAAATTATAATGAGGATATAATTCTTTATGTTTATATATCCATTCTGATAATTCTTTTATTTGTGTTTCATAATCAGGAATTAAATAATCAAATTTAAAATTTGTTCTTTTTAAACTCTTATCTGCATTAATTCCATCTACTGGATGAATGATTATTTTATTATTTCTTAGATATTTATTAAATAATCCACATAAATCACATTTAGAAATAGAATGGTCAGGTACAGCATTTACTAATCCACTTGATCTATGAATCGCTGCATATTCCATAGTTTTAGCAAGTTGTAATGTAGTTTGTCCTGTCCACATTGCTTTTGTATATCCATTAATTTCTTCTTTTTGTTGCATAAACCAATTTAATAATCCGATTCCTTTTGGATTAATATCAGGTCCGACAATAGAATTTCTTAATGTGATATTCTTATTATCATTTAATTCTCCAAGGGCCTTACTTCTATCATAGAAAGTAGTTCCATCTTGAAAATCATTCTCTGTATATTCTCCTCTTTTACCACTAAATACACAGTCAGTAGACATATGAATTACTTGTATGTTAGTGTCTTTAGTAATATCAGCTAAAAAATGAGGAAAATATGAATTAAGATATGTTGCAAGTGCTTTATTATCTTCTGCTGCTTGGTTTAATATTCCAATACAATTTATTACTGTATCATAATTTCCTGATAATACTAAGTTTTTAACAAATTCTTTATCACATGCATCACCAGCAACCGAATCTATTAAATTAGATTTATTTCTATCAAAGCCAAACACATAATGTCCTTGCTCTTTTAAATACAAAGATATAGTATGTCCAGCCATTCCATTGCATCCGCAAATTAAAAATCTCATCCTATTTCTCCATCTTTTTAAGTTCTTCTTGAATATATTCAAGTGAAGCAATTTTTTCTTTTGTTTCTTTAAGATTCAATCTCTTTGTGTTATTAGAATTAAACTCAGTCAATGTGTTTCTTTCAACATTACCTTCTGTAAAATACTTATCATAATTTAATCCACGATTATCAGCAGGAACTCTAAAGAAATTACCCATATCTACGGCTTTAGCACATTCCTCATTTGTAAGTAATGTTTCATATAATTTTTCACCATGTCTAATACCGATTACTCTAATATCTTCTTTCTTGCCACCAAATAATTCACATACAGCTTCTGCTTGTGTCTTTATAGTACAAGCTGGAGCTTTTTGAACTAAGATATCTCCATTTTCACCATGCTCAAATGCGAATAATACAAGATCAACAGCTTCATCAAGTGACATAATAAATCTTGTCATTGAAGGTTCTGTAATAGTAATAGGTAAACCTTGTTTAATTTGATCAATCCATAGTGGAATAACAGAACCACGTGAGCACATTACATTTCCATATCTTGTGCAACAAATTCTAGTATTACCGCTATTTCTAGATTTAGCAACAGCAATCTTTTCTTCAATTGCTTTTGTGATACCCATAGCATTAATTGGATATGCTGCTTTATCAGTAGATAAACAAATAACACATTTAACACCTGCTTCAATTGCGGCAGTTAATACATTATCTGTACCAATAACATTTGTTTTTACAGCTTCCATTGGGAAAAATTCACAAGATGGCACTTGTTTTAAAGCAGCCGCATGGAATATATAGTCTACTCCATACATAGCACTTCTACATGATTCTAAATTTCTAACATCGCCAATATAGAATTTAATCTTATTAGCATATTCAGGATATTTAGCTTGATATTCATGTCTCATATCATCTTGTTTCTTTTCATCTCGAGAAAAAATTCGTATTTCAGCAATATCAGATGGCAAAAATCTATTTAATACTGCATTGCCAAAAGATCCAGTACCACCTGTAATCATTAAAACTTTATTTTTAAAAATTGACATACATTTACCTCATTTTCATAAATAATTTAAAAAGATAATCAGTTATTATTCTTATTAAAAAGCCTGTAAATTGGAGTTTTAACTAATTTTTTTTCATATTCGTTCATAGCAATAAACCACATTGACAAACAATATGTAATTGAATAAACAAAGATACAAATAATAAATGTCCATATATTACTTAAGTCTGAATATTTATATATAAAAAAGCCAACAATACAAGGGATTATTAAACCTAAACACAATCGAAAAATATTATTCCAATAAGAAATAATACTAATATTACATCGCTTTTGATAGTAAATATTAATAATAAGCCCTGGCCCAATTAATAACGAAATTGCAGTTCCTATTGCAGAGCCTATAGGACCATATTTTTTACATAAATTAATTGACAGAACAACGTTTAAAACTGCCATTATTAAATATGCAACACTTCTAAATTTGTGTCTATTTTGAGCTCTTTGAATTTCAATACCTATATTCTGTGTCATCGGAATAATCGCTGGTATACATAATAATAACATAACATAATAGGATTCATAATAATCACTTCCCGCCCAATAATCACATATGAAATTCATCCCAAAAAAAATCAGACCAGTAATTATTAATCCTGCAATTAAAAATTGCACTCTCGCAACTTTTGTAAACAAATCAGTTAATAGTATTTTTTGTTCTTTACCACTTGTCTCGTTAACGATTCTATGCACTTTTGGCGTAAATAATGAAGACATAGAGCCTGTAAACAATTGAAAAAATGTAAACAATGTATATCCCACAGAATAAATAGCCACTGCATCTGTTCCCCTATATCTTCCTAATATTATCTTATCAACATTCCAGTTAATTTGGTCAACTAATAAATTAATTGCAATAAAGCTAGTAAATACAACTAATTCTTTAATTATATTCTTATCATATTGTTTAAAAATAAATCTTATTTTCAATTTAATTAAACAATATAAAACATATATAATGTCCGTAAGCAAAGAAATAATTAGAGTCACCAAAACAATTCCATATGACCCGTATCCCAGTAATAAAAGTGGTACTGATAAAATTGGGGTGGCAACAGTTTTTAATATCGATATACTCTTTAAAACCACAAATCTTTCATGTGCAGAAATGATATTACTAAAAACACTCATTGGAAAGGATATGGTTAGGTTTATTGTCAATATTATCATTAGTTTTTTTGCCAGTAGATACTCTTCTACGCTTAGTCCGTCTTTAAATACCAAATCTAAGTTAAATGTTATAAAAAATCCACATACGAATGCAATAATACCAATAATAATAAAGATAACAAGAAACAATCCATTTAATTTCTTTATTTTCTCAAGTTCATCATTTTTTTTATAAAGTGAATAAAACTTAATATAACTACTGTTAAACCCTAGATTTAAAATGGAAAGCAAAGATATTGTTGATGCAACAGTATTATATAAACCATATTCACTTTTACCTAAAACATTAATCATTAAAGGAGTATATAATAGCGTCACTAAAATACTAATTCCCATTTGAACATATGATAGTATAGCTCCAACTTTGATTTGAATATCACTTTTAATTCTCATTTTTATCTCCAATTATAATAATCATATGTTTCTTTCGAATGATTCAATTCTTTCGACTTCCTCTTTATATAGTTTTCGTAATTTTTCTATTTGTTTTTTATTATAAACTATCTTTTTATCCATTAAGGAATCTATATCATCAAAAGATACATCTTCATATTTAATATTTCTTTCATTCATTTCTATTATATTCATAAATGAATTTACTTTTTCAGACCAAGACAATGATAGAAACTCTTTATTTAACAAATATGAAATAATTAAAGAATGCATCCTTGAAGCAATAATAAAATCTGCACCTGAAATTAAGTCAAATAAATCCTGAACTGTCTCTATAAATTCAAGTTCCACATCTATACCATCCTTATTTAAGCACATGTAAATAACATTTAATAGTGGATAATCTGCTTTATCAGATGAAAAAATACATATTTTTTTACATCTGCTCACGCTAATTTGTTTTATTATGTCTATTAATTTTTTAACCATTTTTTCCTTATCATAATTATTAAAAAATAAATCAATATTTATAATATTAATTAAAATATAATTTGTTTTTTTTACCCTATTAGTAGTTATATTGCAACTTAAAACTGGATCAGATGTAATATACATTTTTTCTTTGTTACTATCGTCGTATAATAATCTATAAGAAGCTTCATCTCTAAAAGAAGAATAAAAACTATTTGAAACTAGTCTAATTGCACGCGCTTTTTGGGCCTTATTAAAAAAAGGACCAGCACCTATAGATGAGAAAATATATGGAATATTATGTTTTCTTAAAAAATTACAAATATTTTCTATATTTTTAATATATTTTGAATTATATGTTGTTTCAAATAATAAATTTCCTCCACCAAAAATCGCACAGTCGAAAGACATCTTTGACAGTTCATAGTTTACTCTTGATTTGATTTTAATTTTTGAGTAAAAATCATATAAAAAACCAAGTTTGATTTTTCTCATTATGGTAATTATTTTATTTTTTTTATGAGCATTTTTTTTCCTTTTTTCTATATTTATATTTCCATTTATATGATACTTTGTTATTTCAAAATATTTTTTTACTTCGCTTTCAATTTTGTTACTAATACAAATATCTCCTAAATTGTCACTATAAAAATATGATATTAACAGACATTTTTTCATACATTCTCTCCTTCGTTATTAATAAAAAGGGCCAAAGCCTAGTTACCAAAAGAAATTATAGTCTGTTACGCCAGCACCTGGCCCGAGAATTATATACTGTGTAGCTAGTAACAAACAAATAATAACTTTCACAATAATTGCTGTTTTTTTATTAGCAAAATAATTAATAGATACATCAAATAAAGGAAATAATAAAAAGATAAAATAATAACCCAGTCTAAAAATATTGTCTACGGATAATCCAGTAATAAGAAAGGCCATACCTAAAGATATAGTGTTGAAGTCCACATTAATAATTTCATTACTCTCCTTAATTTTTCTATTATTAAGCAGGACAAAAAGATAAAAGACTATAAATATTATGAATGTAGAAGAAAAAGATATCGCTTGACCAACTGCTTTTTCACCATATTGGGAGTAACGGCCATTCAACAACACCTTAGAAAAATAGTAAATTAATTGATTTTGTGTCAATAAATTAATAATGGTCATCCCCATTATAAGAATACAAACAATCTTATAATTCTTAATAAAACTTAAAATAATGGCCAAAACAAATACAATTGATGATAAGTGAAAAAAAGAAGCCATAATTGTGAGTAGCAGCGATTTAAATATCTTTTGCTTTTGAAGTTGACAAATAGCGAACAAAATAAAGCCTAGGGCTACTGTTTCTCTTAGCCCTGTTAATGTGAAAGCATATATTCTAAAAGTAATAAACATTATAAAAATAATAAAAGTATTTCCTTTTTGATTATAAACAAAATAAGCAAACGCAAAAGAAAACCATGCCGATATTACAACTAACATTAATTGTGGATTACTGGATACATATGTCAACAATTTTAATAATATGTAAAATCCAGTATCTCTTTGATAAAATGTATTAATAGTTGATTTTTGAAAAAAAGTAGCCAATGGTATGCTTACACATTGCTCATAATAGTCAAAATATGTATGCACATCTATTCCAACATTTTTTCCTCTTAAAGCTCCAAAAAGAAATATAACTAGTGACATAGCTACCACTTCCATTTTTCTATTTGGCTTTTCTCTAAAATGGAAGAAAGAATAAACTAGTAATAATAAAACTAAGAATATTATATGAAACATATTAATCACCTAATTCTTTATAAATGTTAACATAATCTACTACCATTTTTTCCATTGAATAGTTTGATATAGCTATTTTTGATAATTCATCTTTATTTATTTTTTTATTTAAAAATAGTTTTATTGCATCATATAAAGCATCAATATCTCCATAATCTACAAAGCAACTATAATCTTTTAATGCAAAGCTTTCAGGTGCTCCTGCTTTGAACCCAACAACTGGCGTTCCACACATTAAACTTTCTGAAACGGTCATCCCATAAGTTTCTCTTTTACTTGTTATAAGTGTAATTGATGCATTTGTATATAATTGAGATAATGACATTTGGTCTTTTATCCTCCCCAAAAATACAACATTATTTGGCAACTTTTCCTTTATATTGAAATATGATGCTACAACAACTATTTTTAAATCACTCTTTTCATCCAATAATTTTTTTGCAATACTAATTATGTATTTTCCACCTTTATTATCATAACAATTATCATTGAACATAGCAGTAACAAATAGCAGATAATTATCTGAAAAAGGTATACAAGTTAATCTATTTTCACGTTTAGTAAAAATAAACGAATCAATACCATTTAACACATAAGCGTGTGAAAATCTCTTCATAATTGAAGACTCTTTTGCCCTTAGCATCAACCACTTTGACACAGAAACAATTCGCACATTCTCTGTATGAAAAAGCGAAAAACTATTCATCAGTTTTGAATGGATTTTCCATGATTTTAAATTACGCAAAGGGGATTTTTTACATTTCTGAGCGCATTTTTCGCAATTACCTTTCCATTTTTCACACTCGTATGAATGATCGCAACCACCAGTATACATAAACTCTGCATGCAACGTAATAACAACTTTATAATTATTAGTGGCCAACCACTTGATTAGTTGATAAATATTAACAAAATAACCATTGATACATTGAATATGTATTATATCTGGGGATATTTGCCTAATGTATTTTTTCACACGAGAAGTTGAGAGATAACAAAAAGCATAAGGGTCACCAAATATGTTACAAAGAAGGTGTTGAAATTTTGAGCCAAAAGAACTTATAGTAGAATATGTATTAGGTTCAATATCTTCATTGGGTCTCCCATAGCATACATATGAATCAATACCTTTTTGTAGTAAAGAATCATGTAAACTTCCTGTTATTTTTCCCGTACTTCCAAACCTAAAATCACTATTTATTTGTAATACTTTCATTCTTAACTCCTTTTATTGATAATCCTTTCAAGAATAGTTTTTATATTGTCACTATTCTTTTGTGAATTGTGATTATCATAAGCAACTTTTTTTCCAATCTCTCCATACATTTTTCTTAATTCACAATTCGTTAGCAATTCTTTTAATCCTTTTAGCAAGTTTTGTTTATCGACAATACAAAAAGCACAGTTATTATTTATCAAATAATCCATTGATGCAATATTTGGGGGACCATATGCTAATAAGCATTTACCACTCGATAATGAATCTGCAATTTTTGTAGAAAACGAATACTTAGTCATCTCTATTTCATTTTTATTAAAACTTTCAGTGTGAATTAATATATCACTATTTTCTATAGCACTTTTCACTTCTTTTCCAGGTATAGCTCCCATGAACTTAATTGAATTCACTTTTTTACATCTTAATATAAAATCATCATTTATTCTAGTGTAGACTAATAATTTATGATTTGTGTGCAAATTATTGTTTATAAAGTCTAATGCTTCTCCTAGAGAAATGATATTCTCATCACGTTTTAAACTAATATTACCTATATAACTAAGTATTAATGAATTTCTATCTTCGACATGAGAGCAATTATTTTGAAAATCAAAATTTGATCCATTATAAATTGTTATCAACTTATCATCATCAATCGAGAACTCGTTTTTATAAAATGTTTCAAAATATTCATTAACAAAAATATGTTTTTCACCTAGAGAAATGAATTTTTTTAAAACTTTCTTATGATTGTTTAATACAATTCTCTTAAAAACTTGAAGTTTTTTTGCCTTTAATGAATAATAATCATCACCAAAATATCCTACAAAAGGAATATTAAATCTTTTTGATATTTTTATTGTAAGATTATATAAAAAAGAACTATCGCCAGTATCAGAGAAAATAATATCTGGAGCATATCTTTTTACCCATATTTCAAACTCTCCATTGATTTTAAAAAACAGTTTCCACACTATATCCCTTATAAATAATTTAAAATATCGATTCTTCGTTTTTTTTGAAGTATTACTATTAAAATCATCATCTTTTGGGGTTATAGAGTGCTTTTTTCTTTTATTTTTAAAAATATTTATTAAATCTCTCTCTTTTTGCTGGTAATATGATTCACACCAGCATTTTTCAGGGAGGCTTGGATTAATATAAAATTGGACTAATTGGTCTTTTTTAAAATTTGAAAAAAGAGAAAGAAATGATTTTCCTCCATTGCTTTTCAATGATAGAGGAGCATAACTAATTATCAAAACTCTCATTATTTTTCACCTTTTTTTCTTATCGTTAGCCCCTTTATTTTCCTTACTAAACGGACAATTCTATTTGCCACCTTTTTTCCAAAATACAATCCAGGAATCTTTTGAAAAACCAATCTTGGTTGATTAGTAATTTCGGGATTATATTTCAACTTATATTTTCTATATCCCATCAAGTCAATATATTTAATACCTCTATTTTTCCAAAACTTGATAAATTCCCAAAATAACGCTTCATTAGGTAATTGTCCTTGGTAAACTCTATAACTTGCTGCACCAACATAATATGCCCAATCATTTTCTCCAAATGAAAAAACAGTAGCAATAATTTTTCCATATTCATTGATTGCCTCTAGTGCTAATACTGATTCTTGCTTACTTTGCAATGAATCAACCATATCATATAGTTTTCTTAATGAATAATTTGGTTTAAGTCCTTGTTTTGCGAAAACATCAATTAGTTGATCATAATATACTTCTACAAACTCTTTATCAAAAGGAACTTTAATAACCCTAACACCCTTTCTAGAAGATGCTCTAACATCTCTTCGTCCATTTTTTGTGAACATCGCAAGTATTTCTTCCTCACTTTTTGTAATATCAATTTTTAATAGCTGTGTATACTCTATTTTATGCTTAATAGTAACAACATCTGTTGTAATTTGCTTGTCACAAATTTGAATATAATGACATTTCAACTTATGAAAGATATAATCCACAATACTTGAAACCGCTTTTGAATAATCTAAATCATTTACGTTAATAAAACCCATATCAGGCGTTAGCCATCCCTCAAAAGGACTACCAACTATTTTAAAACCCATTTTTTTAATTTTTAGAGAAATAAAATATCCAACTATTTTCTTATCATCCATCAATTTTAACACAATAGGTGTTGCTTTTTGATTTTTTTCAAGAAAGGAAACCCATTCAGGCGATGTAAAAAAGGTGCCAAAATGATAATCAACATCACTATATTTAACTTGATTAACTAAATATAAACTAGTCTTCATTCAAAGCCTCCATATTTGTCACAACATTAATATCACTGTTTTCCTTTGCAAACTTACATAAGGATTCAAAATTATCAATATCCCAATACCACTTATCCAATCCGTATCCCACATCTTCTTTCCTTAATATACTATGAAAAATAAGGATGATAATAGATTCTTCTGGCATTTTATTTATCAAATATTTTACTTGAGAATATGAAGTCTTATTAGTTATAGTGATTCCATAAAAAAATCTAGTTTTTTGTGAATTTACTATAGATCTTTTATTAAGACGATAGAATAAGTATTTAGACTTAAAAATATTCATAAGTACATATAAACAAGAATACATAAAGCCTTCTCTCCTAACTTGTCTTCCACTTCTAATATATTCTATTTCTTTGCCTATCATAGTATCTATATCCAATGTTTCCTCTTCAGTCAACTTAGAAAAAGGGCTTGCAAAGCCAATAGAGTCTGTTTTTATACCCCAATCGCCTAAAATTTTTATACCTTCTTTCACATCAGACATTGAATTTTGATGTTTATTTCCATGACATGCAATTTCATAACCCCTACTTTGAATATCTTTAATATTTTCTACAGTCATAGGTAATCCACCTGCTGACAAGAAATTATTATAATCGCTTGGATGTAGAATAAAGTCTGTAGCAATATTAATAGTTGCTTTTAGGCCATATCTATCTAAAACTGTAATGGCATTATCAAAAGTATCTTTGCGTCCATCATCAAAAGAGAAAACTATTTTTTTCATATAATACACTTCCTTTTTTGTATAAAAGTTCAAATATAATTTAAATCCAAATATCTTTGATTAAAGTAAAATCATAAACTGTATAATTCTTCTTCGCTAAAATTCATAAGAGCTTCGCACAAAGCAATGTCTTCTTTTTTTGTAATCTTTATATTGTTCGTGAATCCTTTCGAAAAGTATACACGCTTACCATAATATATTAAAACTAAATCAGCATAAACAAAATCATGTTTGTTCTCTTTTTCTGCTTTCTCATATAGTGGTAATATATCAGAGTATTTATATGCTTGAGGTGTTTGAACTCTCATAAAACTATTTCTATCCAAATCTTTTATGCCTGACAATTTGTCTAAAGTAATAATAGCAGTCTCATAACACGGAATAGCTAAAGAGGCATTTCCTTTATCATAAGCAACTTCTAACATATTATCTATAGCCTTGCTAGGAACAATAGGTCTTGCAGCATCATGAATTATAATAAAATCTTCTTCTTTTATCTTTTCTTTCAAAAAGAAAATACCATTTCTTGTTGAATCATGACCACTTGAGCCACCTTCAACTATCCATTTCACCTTATAAAGTCCATATTCATTAATCAATTTGCCCATGTAATCAATCCATTCCTTAATACAAACAATAAGTATACCTTCAATATTATCTTTTTTTTGAAAGCACTCAATGGTGTGAACAATTACTGGTTTATTATTAACTATCAAAAACTGCTTAGGCACATTAGCTCCCATACGAGTTCCAGTACCTCCAGCTAGTAATATTAAATAATTACTCATTATAATTACCTACATCTATTCTTTTGAGGCAATCCATAAACAATTCCATATATTTTTTGTGCGCTATTGTTAAACGCAAATAACCAGTCAAGTCTCCTGATCCACACAAAATTAATATTCCATTTTCTTTTAACAATTTTGTTATTTCTTCAGATGACTTATATTTTGGTTTAATACATACAAAACAGCCAGCTGAAGGAATATAATCATAATTGTTATCTTTTAATTCTTTGTATATGTAATTTTTTCCTTCTTCATAGTCTTTTTTTAGGTCAGTTAAAACTAATTCGTAATTATCGATAATTGCTTCTCCAAATAACAAAGCAATAGAGTTAACAGTATAATGAGGTTTATAATTATTAATATATCTTATTACATCACTATTTGAAATAATAGCACCCATTCTAAGAGCTGGGATAGAAAACATTTTTGAAAAAGTTCTTAAAATAACCACATTATCATATTTTTTTACCAACTCTAAAGAAGTATCATTATAAAAATAGTGATATGCTTCATCAATTATAACAAGAGCACCTCTTTTTTCTGCTGTTATTACTATTCTTTCTATATCTTTTTGGTCATAAGTGTTGCCAATCGGCATATTAGGGTTAACTAAAACAACAATTCCAGTGTTATCGTCAATAGAATTAATTATTTTTTCAATGTCAAATGAAAAATCTTGTTCATAATTTAGTAATTTTGCTTGCATGCCAACCATTTCAGCATAAACTTTGTACATTCCAAAAGAAGGGGTCACACATAAAAGCGTTTTTTTATCTTCACCAAACACTTTTATTACATATCCCATTCCAACCACGCTTCCATCTGTAAGTGTAACGTTTTCTAGATTTAATCCAATTTTTTTTGCAAACTTTTCTGTAAGTCTCGTTTCTTCGGGATAAATAGCTAAAAACTCAGGAGTAATCTTATCAATAACTTTATCGAATAACCATTTTGGGATGCCATCAGGATTTTCATTTTGATCCAATCTAATAAATTTTCCTCTTCCTTCTGGTTGAGGTATACGGTAAGTATTTTTTATTTTTTCATCTACATAAATCATAGTTTATTCCTTTCTCTCAAAAAAACTGTAAATTGTTTCTATTATTTCTTTATATGTAATTTCTCGATTAAATTTCTCTTCTGCGCATTTTCTTGCATTTATACCCATTTTTTTTCTTTCATCAGGGTTATTTATTAGGTATAAAATATTCTTGGCTAGCATATTCACATCACCGCTCGGAGAATTAAGCCCCATATGATATTCATCAATTAAGTCCATAAATTCTTTGCATTGCTGAGTATTTAAAATTGGTCTACCTGATGCGACATAATCACCGTGCTTATTTATAATGCTCCCTGTTGATTTACTAATAATTGGATTAACGACAATATTTGCAAATCTCAAATTCCTACACATCAATTCATAATTAATAAAGCCTGTAAATTCTGCATCAACATTATAATCCCTAGCCATTTGAATTAATCTATCCTTTTTTTCTCCATCGCCCATTACTAGAAGTTTTATTGGAGTATCTATTTTTGATAATGCAATAATAACAGTCTCTAAGTCGTAACTATTTCCTAAGGAGCCACAATATGCAATTATGAGCTTTTCCATATCATTTTCTCGAACTCCTTCGCAGTATTTATCAACTTGTGCTAAATCAACACCTATATAAACAAAGTGACCCTTTATATTATTTCTATTGACAGACAAAGCTCTATTTAAAAATGTCTTAGAAACAGAACAAATTTCATTTGCATTTTTATATATATAATTGGCTTTTCTTTTATATGGAAGAAAAAGCAAGGAACTAATTATAGGGATATCAAATGCAATTCTAAAAGCTTCAGGCCATAGATCTTGAACATCAATTATAATTGGAATATTATTTTCATTAGCAAATCGTACCACTTTGCTAGCTACATCTAAAGTTGGAACGACTTGATAAATTAAGTCAATACTACCAATTGTCTTAATGTATGAAATGACATTTTTGGAGAAGACTCTTGAACTTTTAAGTCTTCTAAAACTAATCGTTTTTTTATAACCAGGTTCATATATTGTTGTAAATTTAAATGGCAATTTCTTTATTTCTTCTTCTGGAATATTACGCATTTGTAAAGTTCGTTGATAAAACTTCGAGGTAACAACTTCAACTTCAAAATCATTATTTAAACTCAGCATTTCAGCCAATATTCTATACCTATTTATTTCTTTTTCGGATTTTAAATGAAAGTAGTTTGAAATTAATAAGATTTTTTTCATATTATTTTTTCCTTGTCTAAAAAATTAAAATCAAAGTTTGCTTCAATACTTGCATTAAAACTATGCCTTGTTGCCCGATTATTATCTGGTGGAGGTGTCATATAATCTCCATAATTTCTTTCAAGAGCTATTTTATAACAACTATATGTATAGAAAATCATTTTTTCAAATTCTAGTTTAATAGGTTCTTCAAATTCTTTTTTTGTGAACAAACCTACTTGCGGACCATTATCCGCATTTGTTGCTACATAATAAGATTTATCATACGGATACTTTTGTTGCAATTTTAAAATTTTATTTTTATACTTATAAACATTTTTTTCTCTAAAAAATGGTTTCAATAACGGCCCAAATATCTTTGCTTTTTTAGTATTAACATGTTTAAAATCAGCTCTGCACAAAGCATGCTTAGCTCTTAGCAAAAACATTCGATTATAATAAAAAAATCTTTGTATTTTATTCTTTGGTGCTCCATCATAAACAAAAATGGTTATACTTATCTTCAAATTTTCATTTGTTCTAAACTGTTTAGATATAACCTCAGAATTCTTATATATCAATAATGGCACAATGCCCTTAAATTCGTTATTTGTATTTGGATCGAGTAATTCAATTTTATCACTAATGTGGCAATTAGAAACTTCAATCATTTTATTATAGTCCTTTCGGGACATGCAAACGTCAATATCATCATCCCAAGGAATAAAACCTTTATGTCTAACAGCTCCTAAAAGAGAACCATCTATTAAATAAAAACGTAAATTATTCTTTTCACAAAACTTTTTAAACTCAACTAAAATAAATAATTCAACTAATTGTAATTTCCTAAGTTCTTTGATTTTTATTAATTCATCCATAGTTTTTTCCCTTCATATACTCATTTAAATTTGAAATAATTCTCTCTCTCAGTCTTAAGGAATTCGAATTACCAACATAACTATTATGGGGGGTAATTAAAACATTTTTCATATCCCATAATCTTGAATCAGTTTCTAATGGTTCGTCCTCACAAACATCTAAAATTGCCGCATACAAATGCTTATTCAAACTATCAATTAGATCATCAGTATTAATTATTTCTCCTCTTGCTAAATTAACTATTATTGAATTTTTTTTCATAATAGCAAATAACTTTTTATTGAATAAGTGATAAGTACTATTTGTTAGTGGCAAAGTTAAAATAATAATATCGCTTTGAGGAAGCACATTATAAATATCAATTATTGGAACCACTTTATCAAAATACTCTTTTTTTTCATCGTTTAAATCTACACCGAGTACAGTACAATTAAAAGCACTAAATCTTTTCGCACACTCATAGCCAACATTACCGCACCCGACAATTAACACAATTTTATTATTCAGCTCCTCTATATCTCTGATTTTTTTCCATAAATGTTGTTTTTGATTTTCCCAAAAATCCATTTTCCTTTTTAATAAATCCAAAACGCTAGAAACAGCAAATTCCGCCATTGGGATAGAATAAACATTTCTAGCATTATTTACAACTATATTATGTTTTGTACAATAATCCATTGGTATTCTATCTAGTCCTGCACTAGTTGTTTGTACATATCTTAAATTATTGAAAATCGATATAACATGATAGTTGAATAAGTTGTTACAAATTACTGCTTCTACCCAGGTCGCCTCACATGGAATTTCATCCTTTTCTTGTTTCATGAAGACTATATTGTGCCCCATTCTATTTAACGCAGTTAAATCATCTTCGTTGCATTGCCATGCACCAGTTATAAGAATATTCATATTATTACCCTAGTATTTCCTCAACTTTTTTTCTTATTTCATTTTCATTATCTAAAAATGGTTTAAATTTCCTCTCACATTGTTTTTCATATTTTCTTATTTTCCTAATGCCTTTTTTAAAAGTATTCTTTATTTTTTTTATGTCAGAAATTTGCTGTGCATTACAAAAGCTTCTAGATAAAATCGCACAACTTGATTCTAATCTATAATGCTCCATTATTATTCTTTCTGATGGTAAAACTCCGTGTCCTAATGAAGCAATCCCACCAAACCCGTATGGTATTTTTTCTTTTTTTATTTTTGAACAAAGGACTTCTACGAGACCATTTGATAAAAGTTCAAACATAAACTTTTTGTTATAGCCTAAGCTTAAATCATTTAAGCCAATATGTATGAAATCGATTCCCTTCAAGCATAATATTTCATCCAAAATAGTTACAGATTCTGGCGTTTCTATTAGCAACATTGTTTTTACTTTTCCATTTACGAGTGACAAAAATAATTTTACTTCTTCAATTGTTTTAAAATAAGGGAGCATTACTATATCAGCACCATTTTCTATTATCTTCTCTATCTCTTCTTTAGATGAGCAGTAGTCTTTGGTTTCGCCATGAATAGGATTACACCTTACTATCAATTCAGATTTTTTCAATACTGCTTTAATTCTTTTTATGTCGTCAAAAGTATGATGAGATTGAACTGTATCCATCCCACCTTGTCTCTCGGACTTACCAATATATTCCATATCCACAAATATTCTATCAACTCCATATGATTCTGCTATTGCTGCAACATTAGGATTATTAGTTATATACATTAATTTTAATGCCATTATTGTCTCTCTTTTTCTTCAATATTTTGTACTGTTGCGCCTTTATTTTCATTACCTTCATTTTTGATAACTTTAAAAAAAGTTAAAAATAATATTTTGAAATCAAGCCAAAAACTTATATTATCAACATACCAAACATTTAATTCGATTCGTTTGTTCCACTCAACTTCTTTTCTTCCATTCACTTGTGCCCAGCCGGTTAATCCCGGTCTAACCTCAAACATTCTTTTTTGTTCATCGGTGTACTCTTCAAATTTCCATGGGTGATATGTCAGTGGAGGTCTTGGCCCAATTAAAGACATATCGCCTTTTAACATATTTAACAATTGAGGTAATTCATCAAGAGAGGATTTTCGCAAGAATTTTCCTATTTTAGTTATTCTTTTATCATTGTTATCAGAATAAACACCTTGCGACTCTGCACCAACAACCATTGATCGGAATTTAATCATTTTAAAAACTTTGCCGTTTTTTCCTATTCTTTCTTGTTTAAAAAATACAGGTCCCTTTGATGTAAGTCCAACTAAAACACTTAAAATCACTAATAATGGAAACAAAATTAGCAAAGAAAAAAAAGAAATAATAATATCAAAAAACCTTTTTAAAAAATGCTTATACACCTTTTCTCCTCCTACTCCTCCTATTTAAAAAAAATAACAAAAGATAAAAACCGAATTTCTTGTATTAAATGACAAATTAGACTATTATGCTAATTATTTTTTTTGCCACCAAATAATAAATATTAAGACTTCTATTATTTTTTAAGTATAATTCAATCATTTCAACTCTAACGTTAACTAATTGTTTTTCTTCAATAATTCCAACATTCTGTTTTTATATTCACTAACAGCGGGTTGATCAAATGGGTTGACACCTAATACATATGCACTTAATGCACATGCAAACATAAATGTATACATTAATTTACCTAAATGATTAGTATCAATTCTACTAATACCAATAGTTACAATTGGTATTAATCCTTTAGTATGAGCTTCAATTGTAGCTTCTAGCATTTGATTATTGATATAATGCAAATCTTTTCCAGCCAAATAATTTAATCCATCGAAATTATCATTATCTTCTTCTAGCGATAATCCCATCATTGTGTATTTAGCATCTATGATTGTTTCAAATAGAATCTTTTTACCATCTTGAACCATTTGGCCAATTGAATGTAAATCTGTTGAGTAATTCATTTCAATTGGAAATAATCCTTTTCCAGATTTGCCTTCAGATTCTGCAAATAATTGTCTCCACCAATCTCCAAGTGAAAGTAATCTTGGAGAGAATAAACACAACGCTTCTATTTGTTTACCAGCTCTATAGCATAGGTTTCTTGCATATGCATATTTCATTGCAATATTGTTATCAAAGCTTTCTGCTAAGCAAACAAGCCTTGCTTGTTTTGCTCCGTTTAAAAATTCTTTAATATCAACATCTTTACAAGCAAGTGGAAATAAGGTAGAAGCTGTAAAACATGAATATCTGCCTCCAATGTTTGATGGGATATAAAAGGTTTTGTATCCATTAGCTTTAGCTTCCTTAATTGCATTGCCTTCTTTTTCATCAGTTGTTACATAAATCCAATCATTGTATGCACTCTTATGTTGCTTTTTAAGAAGGTTTTTAAAAAGTCTAAATGCGATAGCTGGTTCTGTAGTATTACCTGATTTAGAAACATAGTTTATACAAAAAGCTCTATGTTCTAGGTAAGATAATAAATATGATGTGTAACTAGAAGATAATGAGAATCCCGCAAATATGATTTTCAATTCTCCAAATTCTCTTCTTCTTGGATTTAGTGCTTCTAACACTGCTTTAGTTCCTAAGTAAGAACCACCAATACCAATAATAACAAATACTTCACATTTATTCTTTACTTCTTCAGCAGTTTTTAAAATATCATCTATCAATTCATCAGATATTTCATTAGGATAATCAATCCAACCAGTTAAATCTTCTTTTTTATTATTCTTTTCCAGCAAATCATTCTTTGCTGCAATAGTTTTATTTTTTATTTCTTCAAATACGTTATCGCCTAAGTCTCTAAGTTTCTTAGATGCACTTAGGTGCTCTAAATTTATATCCATATATAACCTACCAATTATAAATTTTTATTTTTAATATATTCTTTTATAATCTCTCTTAAATCTTCTCTATCTAATGCGAAATCAATTGTAGCTTCTACAAATCCTTCTTTAGAGCCCACATCATATCTTTTACCTTCAAACATATATGCATAAACATTTTCAAATTCTATTAATCTTTTAATAGCATCTGTTAGTTGTATTTCTCCGCCTTTTCCTTTTTCTTGTGTTTCCAATAATTCAAAAATCTTATTAGTTAAAACATATCTACCCAAAACAGCAAGTCTAGATGGAGCCTTTTCAGGTTCTGGTTTTTCAATAAAATCATGAATTTTAGTAGCATTGCCAGTAAACACAAATGAAGGATCCACAATTCCATACAATTTAGTTTTTTCTAGTGGCACTGTTTGTACACCTACGATTGTGGAATGGACTTTATTGTAATAATCACATAATTGCTTGATTGCTGGATAATCTTTATTAACAACGACATCATCGCCTAATAATACTGCAAAGTCTTCGCCATTCGCCCACTCTTTTGCTTGTAAAATAGCATGGCCTAAACCTTTTTGTTCATATTGAATTACATAATCAACTTTTATTTTATTAGGTAATTCTAATATAATATCAAGTTCTTCTTTTTTATTTTTTTCTTTTAAGAATTCTTCTAATGGATAATTATGACCAAAATGCTCTTTAATAGAATCTTTATGTTCATTAATTACAATCAAGAATTCATCAATACCTGCATCCATTGCTTCTCTCACAATATATTCTATTGTAGGTTTATCAATAATGGGAATCATTTCTTTCGCTATCGCTTTTGTAGCAGGAAGAAATCTTGTTCCAAAACCAGCTGCAGGTATTACTGCTTTATGTATTTTATTCATCTTAACTCCTATTTTAATATTACATCATATAATGCATTAACTGCATCTTTTATTTCTTTAGTTTTATTATCTGATTCTTCTTGAGTTTCACCAGATGTACCAATATAGCACTTTAATTTAGGTTCAGTTCCACTTGGTCTAAAGATACAATAATTATCTTCATCAAAATTATATTCGATTACATCAGCTTTACCTAAGTTTATTCCATTTACGATATAATCTTGTTTACTGTAATCTATACATTTTTCAACTTTATATTCGCCAATCTTATCAAGCTCATGTTCTCTCAAATATTTCATTACAGACTTGATTTGTTCTTGGCCTTTTTCACCTTCTAGTATTAAAGTGTTTTGACTAGCTTGCATAAAGCCAAAGCCACTATTCAACATCTTTAAAATTTCAACTAGAGTTCTGTAAGAACTTTGTTTGAAGAAACATGCAGCCTCAGCTACCAGTAACATTCCTTGTAAAGAATCTTTATCTCTTCCAATTGTACCTACAGTATAACCAAAAGCTTCTTCATAACCAAATTTGAAATCTTTACCTTCTTGTTCAAGTTTAGTAATTTGTTGTCCAATATATTTAAAACCAGTAAAAGTTTGAAGTGTCTTAACACCATACTTCTTCGCAATCTTTCTACCTAATCTAGATGTTACAATTGTGTCAATCATATAAGAATTAGGATAAATATTAGCGTTTGTACAAATGTAATAGATTAAAATAGCACCAGTTTCATTACCAGTAAGTAGTCTATATTCACCATTCTTTTCTCTTACAGCAACACCAACTCTGTCAGCATCAGGATCTGTTGCAATTATTATATCACAATTTTCTTTTTTAGCATATTCCAAAGCTAAAGTGAATGCTTTAGGATCTTCAGGGTTAGGATATGGAACAGTTGTAAAATATGGATCATTCACAAATTGTTCATTAACTTTAACATAATCATAACCTAAAGTTTCAAATAATTTTGATGCTAACTTTCCACCAGTTCCATGTAATGGTGTGTAACAAATCTTAAAATTATCTTTTTTGATATTAGGATTAATTTGAAGCTTTAATACTTCATTTAAATAATCTTCTTCTAGCTTTTCAGGTACGTATTCTACTAAACCTTGTTTTAAAGCATCTTCAAAATCATTAACCTTAATATCAAAATAATCTGGAGCACTAGCTACATTGTTAACTACAATGTTAGCAAGTGCTGGCACTAATTGACAGCCTTCATTATCATAAATTTTATAACCATTATAATCTTTATTATTATGTGATGCTGTTACTACAATTCCACCACTACATTTTAAATATCTTACTGCATAAGATAATACTGGTGTAGGAGTAATTCCATTAAAGATGTAAGACTTTATTCCAAATGTGGATAATACTTTAACACATTCTTTCACAAATTCTTCACCATTTAATCTGTTATCTCTTGCGATAACAACACTTAGATTATCTTTATATGTATCTTTTAAAAATTGAGCGTATCCATAATTAGCTCTTCTTAAAGTGTATTTATTCATTCTATTAGTACCTAGGCCCATTTTACCTCTCATACCTGCAGTACCAAAAGTGATAGTTTGATAGAAAGCATCTCTTATTTCTTCATCATTTAAAGATTTAAGTTCTTGATTATCTTCTATTTTATTTAACCATCTATTATATTCTTGTAAATATGTATCCATATTTAAAATATCTCCTATATATTATTTTTAGTAGCATATTGTTGCCACTTCCATTGATCTCTACACATATCATCTAAAGATCTTTTAGTTTTGAATTTCATTTCTTTATATGCTTTTTGTGGATTTGCGTAGTAGCAAGGAAGATCACCTTCCCTTCTTTCCACAAATTTATAAGGTATTTTCTTACCTACTGCTTTTTCAAATGAATGTAATACATCTAAAACTGAATATCCAATACCTGTACCTAAATTATAAATAACAAGACCTGGTTTTTCATTCAATTTGTTTAAAGCACAAACATGTCCGTATGCAAGGTCTGATACATGGATATAATCTCTAACACCAGTTCCATCTTTAGTATCATAATCATTTCCAAATATTCTTAAATATTCTAACTTGCCAGTTGCAACTTGAGTAATATAAGGAGCAAGATTATTTGGAATACCATTAGGATCTTCACCAATTAAACCACTTTCATGTGCTCCAATTGGATTGAAATATCTTAGAATTGCGATATTCCAATCTTTATCACTCTTATATAAATCTTTTAGAATATATTCAATAAATAATTTAGTAGTACCATATGGGTTAGTTGTACCACCAACTTCTGTATCTTCAGTATAAGGAACAGGTGCAAATTCACCATAAACTGTAGCTGAAGATGAGAAGACGATGTTTTTAACATCGTGTTTCTTCATCACCTTTAATAGTGATAAAGTTGATGCAATGTTGTTATCATAATAAGTTAGAGGAATCTTAGAAGATTCACCAACAGCCTTTAAACCGGCAAAATGAATACAAGCATCTATTTTGTAATAATTGAAAACTTTATCTAATTCTAATTCATCCCTAACATCAATATCGTACACAATTGGTCTAATACCTGTAATAATCTCAATCCTATCAATAACAGATTTTTTAGAATTACAGAAATTATCAACAATTATAACATTATGTTTATTCTTAATTAATTCAACAACTGTATGTGAGCCAATAAAACCAGCACCACCAGTAACTAAAATATTCATAAAACACTCCTGTTTTTGTACTCTTATTCAAAGAAATTCAATATTTTGGATTTATCATATCCATAATCATTCAGTTTTTTATTTATAATGTCAATATTAGTATAACTAGATACTAATATACCATCGATATTTTTATAATCTATAACTTTACTTAAAGGAATAATGGGAAGATTCACAAATTTAGTGCCTTGTTTGTTATGATCATCATCAATAACAGCTTTAACACAAATATCAAAAGTACCATTATTTAAAACATACAATAATATTTCTGCAACTTCACCAGCCCCATAGAATAGAATGTTTTTGAAACCTTTATCTTCAATACTTCTTAAAAACTTTTCACATTCAATCTTAGCATAATTATATACATCTAAAGAAGATTTAAGTAAACCAATATTTAAAACTTTGATTCTTTCAAGACCTAATTTAGTAATTAAATATTTAGTTCTTCTTTCACTATTATCTAATTTTATGTATTTATTATTTTCAGCTTCAATTAGATAAGAATTGACCATTGCTAAAGAAATGTTTAACTTAGATGCTAACATTCTTTGACTAACATCATTATTTGATGCAATTGTTGATAAAATCATCAATTCCTTGTATTGTGGAGAAGGCTTAAATAAAGCATTATTTTCCATAAAATTCCCTTTCTCAAAGTAATTGTTCGTTAATCGAACGAACATATATATTTATTATAACATACTAATGTCAAAAATACAATACATAAAGAAAAATAAAAGAGGAAAAAATCCTCTTTTATAAACCAATTGTAATTATGTATTTATATTATATCATTACTAATTTCTAAAATGTTTAAGTCTAATAGCATAAATATAATTAAACTCAATGAATAATAACAAGAATTGTTGATAAACAAATCTTCTTCATAATTAAATACACTTAAATTAATATCTAATAAATTATCATAATCTTTTTCTTCAATATTTCTTTTAATAATACTAATTACTTTACCAACAATAATTTTACAGCTTTGGATTAAATCTTCTTCTGATATATTATTAATATCAAAATACTTCATTCTCTTTTTTGCTTCTTTCGCATCGCAAAAGTATTGACACTTATTACCATCAATTATTGCTTCATATGCTTCTATTGATGGATAGCTAAGCAGCAACATACCAGCTTCACTAAATTCAGTTCCATCTCTTGCATTAACATACTTCTTTAATTGTGATAAAGTATTATTATATGTATTTGATTCTCTATCTCTATCAAATATATAATATGTTGCTGCATTATCTATTGTTGATTGATATTTTTTTAATAAGTCTAAATAAATGATTTCTAACTTATCTTGATCTTGATCAATGGAAATGATATTAGAATTAGGACATTGAACAACAAACACTCGAGAATAATTATCCGTTTTAGATTTAAATTCCATAAAGTTTTCATCATTAGCCTTTGTGATAATATCATAATCCAAAATATCATTAAATATCTTTTTCAACAGTTTTATTTCTGGATCCTTACCTTCAGTGATTATTAATACTTTTCCGATGTTTTTCCCTCTATTGATACTAACATCAATTCTCTTTTTAATCATTGTAATTAGGAACACCTCCGAACACTCCAGCCAAATACATCTTTTCAAAGTTTTGCGTTTCTCTAGGCTTTGCGCTAGATGCTCTATTAATGCAAGCCCCATCAGCACCAAAATCCAATGTGTAGATTTGATCTGGTCTTATAAGACTAGATCTTTGAATAGATGTAATATGTGTAACCACAAACATCTGAGCACTTTGACTATGTTTCATAAAGAATTTAATAGTTTTATTAACTAATTCATTATGAAAAGAACCACTAAATTCATCAATCATCAAAATACTATTATTATTAATAGCATGAAGAATTGATGGGAGAATTGCTAATATTTTCTTGTTACCAATTGATTCAGTAACAAAAGGAAAATCTACATCAAAACCGTCTCTCTTAAAACTAATTTTGTATTCAACAGGAACAGGTAATCCCCCAACATTAGAAAGTTTATTATTATATTTTATTCTATATGGTAGTCCAAGTTCCTTAAAGTAATCATTGATATATTTTTCTCCATATGTGCTTAAATAATTATCTAAGTAAATATCATTTTTTATATTATTATTGAAATTCACAATTGCATTTTGATTTTCGATAATTCTATCAAAACTAATATAAACTGCTTCTTTTAAACTCTCATACCATTTTTTCAAAACTGGAAAACTATTGAATTTTGTATTAAAATAAATAGTTTTTAAAAAAACACTTTGAGAATTCATATCTTCTTTTTTAAAAATATCATTCTCAGTTAGTTTTGATTCTGCAGAATCATAAATTCTATTTAATAATATATCCTTGTTTAACTTCAAAGATTCTTTTTTAATCATTCCTTCTCTATCAAATGCAACATAATATACGATTTCATCATTTTCTTCTAGAAAAGTATATTCAAAAAACATTTCTTTTGATTTAGAAAAATAGCATTGAGAACCAACAACATTTATTTCTTTAAACAACAAATCAAAAAGAATAGAAATGGAAAATAAAGAAGATGATTTTCCGCTAGCGTTGGCACCCCAAAAGAAAGCACCTTTAACAATATCATTGTATGTATTAGTTTCTTCTAATAATTCATATTTTGTTCTTGTGAAATCAATAATTGTTTCTTTACTAAAACACCTAAAATTTTTAAATCTGACTTTTTTTAACATTTCATATATCTCCATTGTGTAAATTTTTTACACTTTAATTATATCACACATGAAATTATAATGCAACAAATAATATAATATTTTTAGCATAACAAGATCTACTTTTAAATATTCACCGATAGTTGCAATCTATAATGTGAACAGCTCAGAATAGATTGTGCAAACATCGTTTGCACAATGTCTTATGTATTTCATTTTCATTGAACCATAAATATTGTATTTGCGCAGCAACTTGTTGCGTAATTTTATTTTTTATTTGCGCACCAACTTGGGGCGTAATTTCAGCATACGAAAATATTTCCCACAAGTTGTGGGACAATTTCAGCATACTTAAACATTTTTCCACAACTTGTGGAAAGATTTGAATTACATCTTATATTAGACAAATTTTGCCACAAGTTGTGGCAAAAATTATATTTCTTAGTATATCTCATAAGCTTTCCTTACTTAAATTATCATAAAATTTACTTCCA
This sequence comes from Bacillota bacterium, assembly GCA_016280895.1. Lineage (GTDB taxonomy): Bacteria > Bacillota_I > Bacilli_A > ML615J-28 > CAG-698 > RGIG3506. The sequence goes on along the minus strand of JAEEHM010000093.1, from coordinate 23,625 downwards.
CATGTTGCTTTAAACGATGTATTTGAAATCTCCTTTCCAAGTTCAAAATAAAAAGATAACATTTCACTATTAACTTTTATTGCTGCTTTTATTTGTGATTGTTTATATTTGGCACTTATACCAATAACCCATTTTTTAAATTCTTTAGTTTTAATAATTATATCTGTCATAATATCCTCCTCTTTAAATTATTTATTTTAACTCTACTTTTACCATCTTGTTATGTTTTACTATTTTAATTTGGGTAATAACATATCTTCCCATTTTACTTTTTTTATGAATTCATCTGATTTATCATCATCAATATTTATAGCATCGATATAAGTTTTACCAAAAACATATGAATATCCATACGTATCTTCGTATTCGGGTAATACTGCAATATCGACGCTTTCTTCTAATCTTCCTACTATTAATTCTGAATCGTATAAATAGGGAATAATACCTTTCTTTCTTAATTCCATGTAAAATACAATTATTTGCTTTGCTGTAAAGTAATTGTTCCCCCATAATAATAAATAATATCCATCATCTTTTTTGGCAATATATAAATGGCCACGATAAAATGATCTTCCTGGAAGAATTTCAAATGTATGATCAAATCTATGCTTATGTTCATTGTACCAATCATCAAATTCCGTTTCAGAATTCATATCAATGTCATCTAAACCTTGTACCCGTCCATCTGATTTTTTGTAAAATAATTCTTTGTTAGACAATTTACTTTCACTATCAAATCCCAATGCTCGATAGCCCAAAGCACATATGTCATAATACTTTTTTGCTGTAAAATGTTTAAAAATAGTAGCTTTTTCTTTTAAGTTGTCCTCTTGAATGAATTTGATAAATTGATTTAGATCATATTGTTTTAAATCATTAAAATACTCTTCTTTAATATCTGGATATAAATTCCAAAAATCCTTTATAGATATGATGCCTTTACGCATCGTATATGGAAAGTGTGCTTTAAGATAAGGAATATATTCATCAGTTTTTATTTTAGATATTACTTCATCAACTATTTCTTCAATTACACCAACAATTTCAGTGTAATCATATTTCCATCCTACTCCATTAATTGGATCTATATTTAAAAACGTGTGTTGATTAATCCCCATCATTACAAAAGTTTTGTCATCATTAATCACTTTTCTAAATTCTAGTTTATACCAATATGTCTCTTTAGGATAATTAAACAACCAATCCTTTTTAAATTCTTGATAGTTTTTAACATATCCTTCTTCTAAATATTCCTTATAATCAGCATAATCCTCTATTGAGCCACGTTTTGCTTCATAGTATAGAAAATAGTACCAATCATCTTTTTCATTTTTATTTTTGTTATCAAAAATTTTCAATTTTTCAAATATTCTGTTCACAATTTTCATAGTTTCATCATCGCATATGACTCCATCTCTACTCAAACTATTCCACTTAATATTATCTAACAATGGTGCTTTCACTTTATCAAACATCTTTTTTTCCTCCATCAAAAAGTTACACTACATTTATCTGTTTCTAATGTTATTCCAACCATTAAATAATCTTCAAGATAAAAAGCTTCAATATCTTGCCCATCATAATCTTCACCATTTCCATCATTTATTAAAAAATCATACCAATATTTAAATGATTTTTCGCCTTGATGTTTTAATGCAAGTTCATCTTTAATTACTATTACACAAGGAACCATGCGTTTTTTAAAATCATTTTTACAATAATTTGAACCATTTTCATCCATGCAAGGTTCAACAACAATCCAATCTACATCATAATAGTATTCTCTCATCCCTATTATGAATTCATCATATACTCTTCCAGCAGTATGTTCATAGGGAATGACATCCCAATTATTACCATAATAATCATCATGTGGTTTTAGACCAACTGGCTTATTACCATTTTCATCTACATAATCTTTATTAGTCCATCCCCACTTTGAATCTTTTAGTCCAATATAAAACCTAACTCTGTTAAATTTAACTTCAAAATCAATTATTTTACCAAGCATATGTTCTTTACTCATAATACCCTCCTTCTGTAAAAAACAAAAAAAACGGAAACCAACTTTATAAAAACATCCAAACATTGGACAAATCTTTATAAAATTAATTTCCGCGTATACTCTAAAGCGCAATACCTTTACCGAAACATCGGAGTAGTAAAATTACGATATACTTATCATTTCTTTAGAGTAAATAATAAGTTTTAAACTCGCTTTTCTACAATAATATTATAACAAAAAGTGATTAATTAATCAAGAAAAATGGTCTCATATCATTTACAATTCAACAAAACTTTTTTTCTTATTAGCTTTCTTTTCGTATTCTATTTTTTTCCTGCTATCATTTAAATAATTACTGTATGGTCGATTGTTTTCCCTTAAACTAATCCAATAACTTTCGTAGTTTTTTTCTTCGCTTGCTTCTCCTTTTTCTTTTAACGTAACTCCCATTTTCCCTTGTACTATATTAGCCGATTCTTTCAAGATAGTTTCCCAAAATTTTGAAGAATAATCTTTATCATTAACAACCATCAGCATAATATGGCTATCTATTCTTTTTGTTACTCCACTTATTGGAGATCCAGGCAAATTAGGTAAAGTAATCAAATCAACTCCAGTGTCATAAAAAGATTTCACTAACCTATTAAATGAATACTCTTCTTTATTGTTTTTCTCTAATAAATAACTGTAAACTGTTTCAATAAACTTGTTTTTATCAAATACAGGTGTATCTACTTTTTTAAGCGTTAAATTTGTAGCTATTTGTGCCATTATATTTGATTTTATAATATCATTAAAAGAGTATTCAATCGTATCATCAGTATGAAGATACATATTTTCGTTTTCCAGCACTCTTAATGAAGCAACATTCAAAAATTTCCTTAACTCATTTACTTGCTCTTTCTTTTTTCTAGGCAATTCTCTCAAATCAAAATTTTCAACAAAATAACTATAATCTAATAATTTAAATAACTCTAATTCTTTTTGGCTTTCTTCTTCTAATTTTTCACTTTCCAACAATAGATCATATTGGTTTTGTAGATTGAGCCAATACTCTATACTAGTTCCCATTAATCTGGACAATTTAGAGGCAATATCTAGTGATAAACGTTGTTCACCATTCACTATCATACTAACATTTTTTGGAGTAGTTCCTAGTCTCATAGCAAAATCTCTTTGTGACAATCTTGTTTCTACTAGATATTCTTCTATATAGTATCCAGGATGAAATGCTATTTTATCATTAATAATCTTATAATTACTCATAATGATCACTCACTTCCTTAATCTCTATCATTTTAATTAATTTGGCTACTTCATCAATATTTTTTTCACATACAGTTTCATCTTCATTTAATGGTCTGAGTATAATTCTCCATTTATCTTTTCTTGTTTTAACATCTATTGCATAATATCCTTTAAAATTTTTATTTTTCCCTTTGTCATACAAATTATGAAAGTGCATTGGAGGAAAAACTATTATATCAAGAATAACACTTGCATTTGCAATTGCATTTATTCTAGATAATAAACTTTTTGCCAGTATTTCGTTTCCTCCAAAAAAATTTTTTGCCTCTTTGAAACTTTCACAAATACTTTTAAACTCTTCTTTTGTATATTTTATTTTCAAAGCACTACTCCAATCGCAAAACGAAATTACCTATTAGGTAATTTTATTATATCATTTTTTATAATTGATGTCAAGATTTTTTCATAAATATAATAATATTTTTATGCTTCTACTTTTCTCTATTGGCCTCTTTGTTTCAGCAATGTCCATCTCCATATGGAGTTACTACTTTTGCCATTTTAGCATATTCTTTCTTATTATTTTTTAATTTTCCCCTATCCCCCATTGGTTAAATTAATATTCTCTTTTTTGGTTAAAATAATATTGACATTTAACATGGCACAAATTCAGCATACGAAAAAATTTCCCACAAGTTGTGGGAAATTTTGAATTGCATCTTATATTTCTTTGATTTCAATTTTCATTGTCTATTTCTCAAATTTTGCCACTACCAGTGGCAAAATTATCATAGCTTTGAAGGATTAATATAATATCCTCATTAAGTAAAAAACAAAAAAACGGAAACCAACTTTATAAAAACATCCAAATATTGGATTAATCTTTATAAAATTAATTTCCGCGACGTATACTCTAAAAATTGATTAATTAATCAAGAAAAATGGACGATTATTTGTTGAATACTAATGATGCAAACACATACGAATAACTAAAAATCTATTTTTATAAGTCTTTTTTGAATAATATAAAATAATAATCAAATAATTTCTTTCTAGAAAGTTTAATATATCCTAGTTTTTGATATAAAGACAGGGCAATATCATCATTTTCATATACACAGATATGAATATGATGATACCCTCTTCTTTTAATTTCTTCTTCTACATTTTGAATTAATAGTTTAGAATATCCTTTACCTCTGTGCTTAAAATTTACGATTACACGGGCAAATTCTAGGCCTATTTCGTTTCTATATTTTTCTTCATTATCTAATTCATTTATGGTGTTAATCGCAATAGAGCCTAATATTTCGTTTTCATCTTCTAACACAAATAAATTATTGTTGGAAATATCTTCTTTGATATTATCAATTGTAGGATAAGTATCATCCCAAGCAGTATATGGTTTAAACCTATCATGATTATATAAATTTAAAATAATATCTTGTTCTTCTATTTTAGCTTTTCTAAATATCATATTAATCTCCAATTATTTTAAAGATCCTTATATCAGTAAAACCACATCTCTGGTATAAAGATAATGGATGATAAGGATTGTTGACATCACCACTTACAGTCACAAACTGGGCTTTACCTTTTAATCTCTTTAGTAGTTCATTTACAAGCACAAAGGCTAAACCTTTGTTTCTATATTCTTTTGATATTTGTAACCATTCGATATATCCTTCTTTGATATCTTTATCAAAAGACGCAATAATTGTTCCAATTATTTTATTATTTCTTTTATCTTTTATCGCAATCCATAAATCTTTATCATATACAATACTATTTTTATATTTCATTAAATCTTCAATATTTATATTTATATCATCATAACAAGAATTTATATGATCATTAAATTCTTCTATACTTGCATTTGTGAAAGTATAATTATCATCTAATTTAATATCTTTGATATTATTTAAATAATGAACTAATTTAAAATAATATCTATTTAAAGTATTATCTTCTACTTTATCAACAATTTCTATTTTTTTATTGATATTGATATTATTAGTTTTATAGAAAGATAAACTAGATGCAGATGTTGGATTCTTTAGATATTCTTCCATCGAAATAATCATATAAGCACCTTCCTATATTTTAATTCCATATTTTAATATTTCAAACAACATTTGTGAATTATTCTCTATTGATTTAAGTGTTAATAAATCTACTTTCTTATGAAGCTTTTCTCTTAGTTCTTCTACTAAACCATAATAGTTTAAACCAGTAATGTCAAAATCAATTAATAAATCTATGTCACTGCTTGGGCTAGCCTTATCTTTGGCATAAGAGCCAAATAAATAACATGTTTTTATTTTGTATTTACTCATAATACTAGAAACAACTGCTTTTATTTTATCAATAGATAATAAACCAGTATTTTCATCTACTTTGTTTAGTTCTTTAAATTTAAAAACATAATAGTCTAGTTTAGGATCATTGTTTTCTATTGTTTCATATTTTTGATATGTCCTTCTAGATATATTTAATAACCTGGCAGCTTCTTCTTGAGTAATATTTAATTCTAATCTGTTCCTTTTTAATTCATTCATATCATCATCTCCACTATTATTATATAACTATTTGCGCTTTTTGCCAATCGAAAATGCGTAATTTTTGCGCTTTTACTCGGATATTAATGCGCAATATTTGCGCAAAAAAAGAACTTAAATAAATATTTAAGTCCCTTTTTCCTTTTTTATCCAAGAAGATAATAGATTGCTTGTATTGATGCTTCATCTTCTGAAAGTGTGATATAGAATGCATATCCTAAATCTACATCATAATAGCCATATTCTTCAGTATATCCATCAATTGAATTGATGATATCTGCTAATATTTCAGCATTAGATGCTTCATCTTCTTCTGATTTTGTCATTGTGATAGTGATATAACTATTATCACCTTCAACAATTTCACTTGTGTATGTTGCATTATCACGATAGAATGTGATAAATCCATCAAAGCCTAAGAATTCTTCAACTTCACTAGCTGGGAATTCATATGGATCAGCTTCTGCTTCCTTAGTGAATGTGCCAAAGTCATTTGTAACTGAATTATCGTAGAATTCACATACTACAATATCGCCATCATCAATAATGTAATATTCACCATCTTTTACATACAAATCATAACTGAAAGTGCCTTCAGGTGTTGTTACATCTACGTAAGATGCATATACTACTACTGTAATACCTTCTTCACCATAATATGTGCCTTGTAATTCCTCACTTAAGTTTGCGTATACACGCTTAGCGAAATCACCATAGCCTTCAATTGTGATTGTGTAATCTTCATTTAATGTCATAGATATTCTTTCGCCTTCAGCTCTAAAATAAATGCCATCACTATCTTGATATAATGGATAATAATATTCATCTTTACCAATCACTAATGTCATTTTGTTTTCACCAATTGCGATCATATAATTATCATCATTGAAGAATTCACCATGATATTTTATATTGATTGATGCTAATTCATCATTATATTGTTGTTCTTCACCTTTAGTGAATGTTCCAAATGCGTTAGTTACTGAATTTTCATCAAATTCACATACGATGATTTCATCATCAACAACTACATAAATGACTTCATCTCTTACATATAATGTGTAAGATTCTGAACCACTTTCAGTTGTAACTGTAACTCTTGATTCATAAACAACGATTGTTGCACCATCACCTGTATAAGTGCCTTGGAAATCTTCACTCATATGAGCTACAACTCTCTTTGCAAATGTGCCTAATTCACCAACGATTACTGAATAATCATCACATAAATATAAATATACATGTTCTAAATCATCATCTTCAAAATAGATGCCATCGCTATCTTGATGTAAGCTATATTCAACACCAGCTTCTACGAAGAATAATTTGATTCTATTTTCACCTATTTCAATCATTACATTATCTTCATTGTATAAAACGCCTTGGTATGCTTCTGTAATTTCAGCAAGTGGATCAGTATTAACATGTTCTTTATAGAATGTGCCAAATGTATTTGAAACATATCCATCGCCAAATTCACATACAACTTTTTCATCTTCTTCAGTAATGATATAAATTTCTTCGTCTTTTACATATAAATCATATTCATATACTTTACCGTTAGCATTAATTACTTGAACTTTAGATGCTGATACAACTACTTTAGTAGTTTTTTCTTCATCAAAGTAATTTCCTTGTAATTCTTCACTAATGTTAGCAGCAATTCTCTTTTCAAATGTGCCTAAGTCAGTTAAAGTAACTGAGCCATCATCATTTAATGTAATATATACTTTAGTATTAGATGCATCTTCGAAATAAATACCTGTACTATTAGTAAATAAACTATAAGTAGCAATGCTTCCGCTTGCATCAGCAAGGGCGATAGTGTTAGTAGCAAGTGTTATTTTATGATTGTTTTCATTGAAATAATCACCTACAAAGTCAGCACTAATTGTAGCTTGTGCATCAGCAAACATATCACCTAAGAATCCATATAATGGATTTGTTTCATCATAATTGTACACAAATTCATTATAGCCATTAAATAATGTATAAGTGATATAGAATTCATCTAAAGCTTGACTTGGCTTCAATAAATCATTGATTTCTTTAGTCATTGCAGTTAAGTTTAGACCATACATCTTATAATTTTGATCTGTTAAGAAATCATTATATACACCCATTGTGTAGCTTGTTTCACTTAATGCAGGAAGTTTAATAGACTTAGATGCTCCACATTCCTCTAAGCATGTCCATGTAATACTACCTTCAGTAGTCTTAGTAGGTAACACAATAGTTACATTATCAGTATAAGTACCTACGAATAAGTGTCCATCTCTATCAACTGGGATAGTTTCTGTAATTCTTCCACCACAAATCTTACAATCATGATGTCTTGTACCTGGATTTTTACAAGTTGCAGCTCTATCTACAACCCATTCATCAAATGTACAATCTTCTATATCATAATCTTGTTGACATACTTCACATTTATGACAGTGATGTCCTTCATAATCAGTAAATACCGCAATTTCTCCATTATAAGTAACTGGTGTATGTTTACCAGTTGCAGCCTCACTTGCAATTATCTTCTTTTCACCACAGCATGAACATACTTGATAAGATTGTCCATCAGTACCACATGTTGCAGGTACAACTTGTACTTCACCATATAAGTGATCATCATCTGTTGAATTAGCTTTATCAAATGTTGGAAGCATACAATTTGCAATACCAGCTTCTTTTAATGTTGTTGGAGTCTTATCAATAGCCATGATTTCATATACAGTGTTCTTTTGAACTGTTCCGTTCATATTAAGTGTATAATCACACTTATAAGTCATCCTAGTAACTGGATCAATCCAAAGTTCTGTTGTTGTAGTATATGAATATCCAGCAACATTAGTACTTTCACTAAATGATACATATTCACAAGCAACACCAGCAATAGTTGCATTCTTAGTTGCATCTTTAGTGACATTGCTTGCATCTAACATATTTTGATAATATGAATAAGCTAAGCCCTTAGTTGTAGCTAAGAATTCATCTAATTGTGGTCTATCAACATATTGATAGTATTTAGGACTATCAGTAGTACCATAATTTTGCCACTGTGCAGCTTCTACTCCTGGAAGAGAAACAGTATATAATTGACCAGTACTATTTAACCACTTCTTTAAAGCAGCATCATATAAATATACTTCTACACTCTTATAGCTTCCTTGATATTGATATTCATATACATAAGATTCACCAATCTTAGTTAGTGAAAAACCATTTTGATTGATTTGAATCTTGAAGTTTTCTGGTAATTCTAATTGCATTCCTTCATATTCATCATAGGTAATATAAAGTGAAAATGCGTTTGGATGATTAGAATCTCTTTGACTTAAGAAGATTTCAATAACATCAAAGTTATCAAGTGTAAATTCATAAGTACTTGAATTTAACACAAATCCTGCTTTTGTTAAAGCTTGTTTGTATAAATCAATTGCGTTTTCAGTTGTTTCACATTCAACATTGATAGTAAGTGTATCAAGTGAGAATGATTGATTAAATGTAGTATACCCAAGCTCTTGTACTGCAGGAATAATATTTGCGACTTCTTTACCTAATTTTTGTTCAATAAAATCTCTAGGCCATGGAGTACTTACTTCTTCCATAAATTTGAATTCAAGTACAACAATACCATCTACCATATTAGCTTGTACACGAGCAGTTTTATTGTTTTCTAATGTCATTTTATAACTTTCATCAGCAACTTCACTAAAGCCAAGTTCCTTTAGATTTACCTTCCATCCTCTTAAATCGGCATCAGTAGGACCAGTAATATTAATCATAATTTCATTACTACTGATTTTGATTAATTCTAAATCCTTATAATCACCTGAAAATGTTGGAATAATAGCGTAGCCTCCAAAGAATTGAATTATTTCATTTGTTGGCCATTCTGGATTAACTTTACCTTCATATTTTGACACAAGCGCACTAATGCTGAAAGTACAATATGTTTCTTTATTAAAAGTAATTTCTAATTGAATAGCTTCAAATGAACCACTCTTCATCCAAGTAATTGTAGTAAGCCTTGCATCATTATAAGTTGTAGTTGAAGGGTCACCCTTCACAAAATCATATGATGATAATTTGCCATCAAGGGCAGATACCAAATCATTAAGCACGACTTTATCTGTTACAGCAGCACTATATTCAACCTTAGATTTCACAGTATAATAAACTAGTCCATCTTCAATTGAACATACCTTATCAGATAATGTTGTCACAAATGAAGGAAGTTCAATTTGATATCCTGTTTCCTTTAAGAAATCAGCAATGAATTCTTCAGCACTCATATCTTTTGCAGGTGGAGTATCATTTGTCATCTTACTAGCTACAATTGCAAGTCCATTTGTAGTAGTATCATAAGCAAGTGATGCACCATAAATCATATCACCCATCTTGAAATACGCAATTGAAGAAATTGTTGATGAAGTTTCAAATCCATTTGAAAGCATGAAATCATTAAAGTAACGATAATAATCTTCATATTTTTCATTAGGATCAATAACTGTGATAGCATAGATATCAGCTTCATCTTCTTTAAATTTAGTATCTTGAATGCTAGTTCCACTTGGAACTCTAAATTCACCACTTAAGCCTAAGAATTCTAAATATTTTCTTGCAGCTTCTGCAGCAGTAACATTAGATAGTGTTGAACCATTACGTGTGAATGTACCATATTTATTAGTTACACTATCTTCTCCAAATGTACAAATTATCTTTTCTCCATCTTCTATGACATATATTTGACCATTTTCTTCATACAAATTAAATTCCATAGTTGCTCCAGTTGCTTCTATGATTTTAACTTTAGATGCAGAAACAATAATTTTCATAGGTCCTAAGAAATATTCACCTTGTAAGTTAGATGGAATATTTGCAGCCTTAGGTCCTGTACTTGAACCATTTTTAGAGAAAGTTCCTTTTTCATTAGTAACTGTACCATCACCAAAGGTACAATAGATTTTTCTACCTTCTTCTAAAATATAATACTTATCTCCCTCTTGGTAAATATCATATTCTAATGTTTTACCAGTAGGGTCTGTAATCTTAACTTTTGATGCTGTAATTTCTACAACTACATCATCGCCATAATATGTACCTTGCTTATTAGCATCAAGTGATGCTAGTGTTGGTTCTCCATCTTTACCATTATCATTGGTATCATTGTTTTTGTCACAACCAACTAAAACAAGTCCTAAAATTAGGAATAATACTAATATAGATATTTTCCTCAATACTTTAGACATAAATTCCTCCTCCTTTATATCTTTATGTCTAATTATACCATATTTTAATAAGTAAATATACATTTTTAAAAAATTGTATATTTTTTTAATAATTTTTTCTAAATTCGGAGCGAGTTTTATGTAATTTTTTCTAATTTCGGAGTGAGTTTTCTACTAATTAGCACCAAATTCAGAGTAAGTTTTTATTTAAAAATAACTACTTTGTATTCATTTTTTTATTTTGCATTTTTTGCATTTTTTGCATTCTTCATAATATTTATAAATATTCCATTTAAAATATAGATAAACAATTATATTTGTGATATAATAAGTCGGTATTTTAAAAGGAGACAATTATGCCAAGTTTACATATTTATTCAGAAATAGGGAAATTAAAGAAGGTATTACTTCATGAACCAGGTGAAGAATTAAATAATTTAACACCTAATTCCTTAGAAGAATTATTATTTGATGATATACCTTGGCTACCTTTAGCTAAAAAAGAACATCAAGCCTTTGCTAATGCTTTTAGGGAAAATGGTATTGAGGTTGTTTATTTAGTAGATTTAGCAGCTGAGGTCTTAAAAGATAAAAATGTGAAAAAAGAATTCATTGAAACATTCTTAGAAGATTTAGGACCAACTCCTAATATCTTAAAAGCACATATCAACACATTTTTAAATTCGATTAAGGATGAAAAAGAATTAGTAAAGAAATGTATAAGTGGAATTAAATATAAAGAACTTTATGATAAATTAAAATTAGAGAAAAAAAGATTGCATGATTTTGTAAACAATTCTATTTTTGCTACTAATCCAATGCCAAATCTATATTTCACAAGAGATCCATTTGCAGTTATTAATGATGGTGTATCAATAAATGCGATGTATTCTAAAACAAGAAAAAGAGAAACAATCTTTGCGAAATTCATTTTTAAATATCATAAGGATTATAAAGATGCTAGAATCTTCTATAACAGAGATGATAAATATAATATCGAGGGTGGAGATATTTGTGTGTTATCAGATAAGTGCTTAATTGTTGGTGTTAGTCAGCGTACTTCTGCCCTTGCAATTGAAAGACTAGCAGAAAGCTTATTCTTCAATAATAACACAAATTATGAAAGTATCTTAGCCTTTCATATTCCATTTGAAAGAACATTCATGCATTTAGACACAATATTTTCACAAGTTGATTATGATAAATTCACAATTCATAAAGCTTGTTATGAAAAGATGCATGTATATGAACTTACAAAAGATAAAAATTCTATAAAAACAAAGAAACTAAATAAAAAATTAGAATTAATCTTAGAAGAAAAATTAGGTAAAAAGATATCATTAATCCCATGTGGTGGCAATGATTCCATTGATAGTGATCGAGAACAATGGAGTGATGGGTCTAACTGTATATGCATTTCCCCTGGTGTTGTAATCGCATATGAAAGAAATGACATCACTAATAATTTGTTGAAAGAATATGGAATTAAGGTAATTGAAATTCCATCAAGTGAATTATCACGTGGTCGTGGTGGCCCTAGATGTATGTCAATGCCACTATATAGAGAAGATTTATAAGGAGATAAAAATTATGGATTTATATAAAAAGAACTTTTTAAAATTATTAGATTTCTCTAAAGAAGAAATTAATTATCTACTAGATTTAGCAGCTAAATTAAAAGATGAAAAGAAAAAAGGTATTAAACATGATGTATTAAAAGGTAAGAATGTTGTTCTTCTTTTTGAAAAAGATTCTACTCGTACAAGATGTGCCTTTGAAGTTGCTGCCGCTGATCTTGGTATGAATGCTGTATATATTGGTTCTACTGGTTCCCAAATGGGTAAAAAAGAATCTATCAAAGATACAGCTAGAGTACTAGGTAGAATGTTTGATGGAATTGAATATCGTGGCTTTGGCCAAAGTGTCGTTGAGGAACTTGCTGAATATGCAGGTGTTCCTGTATGGAATGGACTTACAAATGAATTCCATCCAACTCAAATCTTAGCAGATTTTCTTACCATAAAAGAGCATAAAGGAAAACTAGAAGGTATTACCTTATCATATTTAGGTGATGGTAGATACAATATGGGTAATAGCTATATGGTAGGTGCTGCTAAAATGGGTCTTAATTTTAAGATGATTGCACCAAGACAGTTATGGCCAAGTGAGGAATTAAGAAATGAATGTTTAAAGATTGCGAAAGAAAATGGTGCTACTCTTACATTTACTGAAGATGTAAATGAGGTAAAGGGTTCTGATGTTATCGCTACTGATGTCTGGGTTTCTATGGGTGAAGCTGATGAAGTATGGCAAGAAAGAATCAATTTATTGAAAGATTACCAAGTGAATATTTCCTTACTTAAGAAAGCAAAACCAGACTGTATCTTCATTCACTGCCTACCTTCTTTCCATAATTTAGAAACTAAGATTGGTATGGAAGTATATAAGAAGTTTGGCATGAACGGACTAGAAGTTACTGAGGAAGTATTTGAAGGACCTCAATCTGTAGTATTCGATGAAGCTGAAAATAGACTACATACAATCAAAGCTGTAATGTATGCAACAATGGTAAAATAAGATGAGAATTGTGATTGCACTTGGGGGAAATGCGCTTGGCATTGATCCCAAAGAACAAAAAGAAAACGTAAGAAAGGTATCTCCTTATCTTGCAAAAATCATCAATCAAGGTAATGAAGTAGTCATAACTCATGGTAATGGACCACAGGTAGGACTCATCAATATGGCATTTTCTGAAGGCCATAAGCACAACAAAAATGTATATGAAATGGCATTTTCTGAATGTGGTGCCATGAGTCAATCATACATTGGCTACCATTTAATTGAAGCTATTTCTAATGATTTAAGAAAATTAAATTCAGATAGACATGTCGTATCAGTACTCACAAATGTGCTAGTAGATAAGAACGATCCTGCATTTTTAAATCCTACAAAACCAATTGGACCTTTCTATACTAAAGAGGAAGCTGAAGCACTTCCATATCCTACTAAGGAAGATAGTGGTAGGGGATATAGACGCGTTATTGCAAGTCCAAAACCTGTTAAAATTATTGAAGAAAAAGAAATAAATACTCTTCTTGATAATCATTATACAGTAATATGTTGTGGTGGTGGCGGTATCCCAGTAATTGAAAATGATGGTAAATTAGAAGGAATTGATGCTGTAATTGATAAGGATTTTGCATCTTCTAAATTAGCATCAGATATAAATGCTGATGTATTATTGATATTAACACAAGTTAAAAACGCTAAAATTAATTTTGGACAAACTAATGAACAAGATTTAGAAATCATAAACCTAAATGATGCTTGTAAATATTTGAATAATAATGAATTTAAAGCAGGTTCAATGAAACCAAAAATTGAAGCTTGCATTAGCTTTGTGAAGGATAAAAATAAAGTTGCAATAATTACTGATATTGAAAATGCATTAGAAGCTCTTGCTTTTAAGGAAGGTACAATAATTAAATATGAATAATATGAAAAGAGTCGGTAGCGAAAATTGCTACCGACATTTTTTGGCATCTTTTGTTAGTTTTTCAAAAAATTGAGATAATCGGCCAAAATCAATGTTTTTATATGGGTTTTGGCCGTTTATCCCTCAAAATGTTGAGATAATCGGCCAAAATCGATGTTTTTATATAGGTTTTGGCCATTTATCCTACTTTTTCATTTTTATATCATAATAAAAAAGCGTTATATATTTTAATAACGCTTTTTATGCTCTTTTACAAGAATCAATATATAAATCAATATCATTGATTATATATTTTGTGCCTGTAGTATGTAGTGCTTCATAAAATTCTTTAATGTATTCACATACAGAATATTTATTAAACAATTCTAATGTTTTCTTTCCACTTAGGCCTTTTTCATTTTTATATTCCTCAATACAAAGTACTATAAATCTTAGTTCTTTACTCATCTATTGTTCCTCCGGAAACACCAATTCCCCAGTTTCCTTTTCTTCTTTCCACATCATGTATATTGTTAAAGCACTATAGTGCCATACCTTAGTTTCTTCATTAGAAAGCACTTCATATGTTTTTGAATTATAGAATTCTTCTAAGGCTTCCATTTCATCTATTTCTTCTTTTTCTTCGATAATATTTAAAACTTGAGGAATGAGGATTACACTTAATAAAGAATTGAATTGTATATTCATATTTTATGCCTCCTTGCACTCTACAAACTTTAATTATGAAATAGAAATCTCGCTTGAGAAGACATATTGATCAAATAGTTTTTTTATTTTCAATGCTTCTAGTGCTTGTTCTTCTATTTTAATCTCTTTCTCTTCCATTTTAATTATATATTTTCTTAGTTATTAAGTCAATAAGAAAAGATACATCTTAAAATGTATCTTCTTATTCTTAATCATCTAAATTTTCATACATATATGCATTTTGTTTGAAATTCTTGTAATAATCTACATGAAGTCTATGCATTTCTTCTATCAACATATTCATATAAATAACAGAATTTTGTTCAGGATAGAAATCATAGAATTCACCATTTACATAAACATCCATTGATTTAGAATCAAGTTCTGTAAATGTAGTGAATAATAATTTATAATTTAAATCAAAATTATATTTTTCATCATTATCATCTTTATAATGCATACCACTATGATCAATTGTGATGGTACCACTTGATACTATTTCTGATAATTGTTTGTCCTGGATGTAATGGTCATTAGGAAGCATTCCTAGTTTTGCCTTAACTGAATATGAGAAGTTCTCATCTTTTCTAATCTTTTTGATAATATCAATTCTTTCTTGATTTACCCAATCACTTACTAATTCAGGGATTACGCAAGTATCATCAAATGGATGGAAATCATAATAATCATCCATTGTAGCACCATTACCACAAGCTTTACATTTGATGTAATCTCCCTTAGCTTCCATATTAAATTCAGCTCCACATTTAGGACATCTATACAGCAAATGGTCTAAGTTCTCACATATTCTTCCATTAGTTTTCCATTTAATGTGCTGTTCTTTTTGCCACTTATATTCATCATGATAAATATGATCATTGATGATATCATCAATTTCTTCACCGCTTAATCTTTCTAAATCCTCTTTAGAGAAAAGTAATGATATTTTAGCAAATGTTTTACCTCTTCTTACATCTAAACATACCTTAGTATTTTGTAGGTATTGTCCTCTAAGTTCCACAAAATATACAGGAATACCAAATTTCTTAAGCATCGCACCAGTATTAGGCACAATTGGTTTTGCCATACCATCATTTGATGCTAGGCCCTCAGGTGCAAAGGAGATACTTCCACCTTGTTTAATGATTGACATCATTGCTTTTGTACCCACAAAGTCTGTTGCATAATTCTTCTTTGGTAGTACATTGTTATGCTTAAACGCAAAATGTAAGTGTGACCTAAAGAATTCTGAATATCCTGCAATCATATTGACTCTTTTTGGATATGTAATTTCATTTGTGTAAAAATGATCAATTCTTGATAAGTGGTTAAATATTACAAAGCAAGGTCCCTTACATTCTTTAATATTATCAACTTTAGTAAAAGTTGCATTATATTTTCTACCTACTATTTTCATAACGTAGCGATAAATCATATAAAAGATTTTCTTTGTTTTGTGATATTTTCTTGTTGCTATGTCTTTTCTAATGTCTAATTTTTTCATAATATTACTATCACATTATAGCATATATTATGCTCAACATCAAGAAAAAGGAATAAAATTAAAGTATGTTTTTATAAAAAAAGGAATAAAATTAAAGTATATTTTTATAAAAAAAGGAATAAAATTAAAGTATCGTTCCATATATTCATTTTTAAAAAAAGTTATTCGAAGATTGATACACAATT
Organism: Bacillota bacterium; assembly: GCA_016280895.1. Classification (GTDB taxonomy): domain Bacteria; phylum Bacillota_I; class Bacilli_A; order ML615J-28; family CAG-698; genus RGIG3506. The sequence continues at coordinate 6,717 of JAEEHM010000093.1, read as the reverse complement.
TCAAATAACAATTTTTATAAGTTTATTCATATTATTCTATTTAATCCAAGTGATCTTAAATAATTACTTAATACAGATGCATATCTACCATAAATAATAATATGATGATTAGATAAAGTAGATGTTAAGAAATAATTGACATCATTATCAAATATTACTTTAACTTGTGTTCTACATCTAAGGAGAGAAAATTCATCTTGTACTAATTTGCCTTCATCTACATAAAATGATTTTAAATCAGCAGATATTTTAAATACTGTGCAATCTCCTTCTTTAATATTTCCTTTAATTGCAAGTCCCATATTAGATTCAAAGTGTGTCATTAAAGAATAATCTTTTACCATATCTAAAGGTATTGTGCAATGCGCAAATGATATTTCTTTTTTATCTTGATTAATAAATTGAGGATTAACTTGAAAAGCACTTAATTTCAATTCTTTTCTTATTATATACATTGATATCATTGATGGGATATCACCTTCACAAGTGGCTACAATTCCTTCACTATTTAGTTTAGCGAGGCCGTAGCATGATGTTTGTTTGGTGATATTAAGAAGGTCAAAGCATCTGATCGTAAAACCTTGTAAATCAAGTTTCTTTACTAAATCTTTTAATGCAACATAGATTGCATATGATTTAGTAAGTGTATCATTATTATCAAATTTCTTCTTGAAATCATAATGATAATCAATGTCAATATATTTCAATATTTGCATCCTTAATTCTTCGCCACTTACATCAACAAGTTCAATATTAAATATCTTTAATGCTTTATCATAATCTACATTTGATGATATTAACCAATCACTTGGTTTTCCAAATACACCTAATCTTATTTTTTGATTCTCTTTCTTATTATATATGTATTCAATACGTGATGCTATATATTTAATATCTCCATGTAATACTTCTGCTTCTTTATCATTTTGGTTAAGATATGCAAGTATTTCAAGTGATGCTGCAAGGGAATTATTAGCACCATATGTAAGGAGATAATAAGGCCCACCATAATAAGGATATATCTCATTTAAAAAGATATTTTCAGATCCCCCGGATTGGACTAAGATTAAAGAATCATGTCCTTTCAATTTCTTTACATCATCACATAAAATATAATTGTAATTGGTAATTTTACTTAATTCATCAAGTAAGAACCTAGAATTATTATCAATTATATCTTGATTATGTAATAATGATTTGATAGGGTAAACGAAAATATCTTTCATAATTATTTCCTTTTTAGACTTATTTCATAAAGTCTTATTAATTTTGGTAAATTATATCTCAAGATAAATGCAGGTAGTACGATTAATACTGCATTAACTATTGCAACTGGTAGTGCAACAGTCAAATACAAATTAGACTCTCCTGTATACATCTTAAAATCAAACAGCATTATTATAAATGATAAAGGTAGACTCACATAGTGAATGATTACTCCATAACAAGCTTCTAGAATAAATCTTTTCAAATATTCTGGATTCTTTGGATCTTCGATTTTGTTCTTGCGAAAATGCGTAAACATTCCCAGCTCTGGTACCTTTTCCTTCCACTTCTTTACACCAATTAATTCATAGAATTTTATACTTCTTTTACTTGGATTGAAGATCTTTTTATGATAATCAAAGCCTTTTTCTGGAAGTTTTCTAATGATTGTTGCAACAATAGCATCAACTATTATAACTAAAATAGTGAATAGAATTGTTGATACGATGTAAACATAGAAAGGAAACATTGCGTTAAATATAATATTTAATACTGCAATGATTGTCATCATTATTAAAATAATAATTATATACAACATTTTTATTCAGCTTTCTCAGTGCTATATTCTAGCTTAATACCGTATGTTTCTTCATAAACATTTTTCCAAGCAGCATCATGAGCCTCTTGTAACATCTTCATATTATCCTTAATTGAAAGTTCAGGATTTGGATAGATTGGTTTTAAGATATGAAGAGTATAAGCTTGAATATGATCACCTTCATTATTCAATTTATCAGTTTGACGCATTGTGATAAAACAAGGTACTACTGGTTTATTGAATTTAGCTGCAAAATTAAATGCACCTGGCTTTGTTGGTTTTGGTTTTTTATAATTCCACCACAATGATTGTTCCGGATAAATTAATACACAATATCCCTTATCCATCCAATAGCCAACTGATTTAATCATTTGACGTAATACTTCAAAGTCATTAGCAAGTGGTAAGGTATTGCAATATCTCATAAAGCGTCCAAATAGACCAGGGAATGTGTAATTACCTTCTTTGATTACCTTGAATAAGACTTTCTTACGATGATATTTCTTAACAGCCTTATGAAGTGGAATTGAATCAAATGGATTAAAGTGATTACATGTCAAAATGGCACCTGTCTTTAAAGCTTTCAAGTTTTCAACGCCAATATAATCATCAATTATAATACGACCTTTTTTAATTTGGTGATTGAAATATTTAAATGATGAAAAATTATAAAATCTCGCATAAGCTTTTGTTTTTAATTTCTTGTGGAAATAGTCAACATCACCAGCATGTAGAGGAACATATGGAGGATCATTTTCAACATCTTGGTCGAACTTGCCTTGCTTTTCTAGTTCAGCAATGCGTTCATATATTTCTCTTCTTTCTGTACTTAGCTTATAATCAATAAAATCATTATTGATAGTTTCACATGCTACATATTTTTCTGGATGAGCAGCTTCATATAGACATAACTTTTTCAAGTTTTCCATACCTGCTTCTTCCATCTTGAAATATTCATCAGTGATTTCTGCAAGTCTTTCTTTTATTGCATCTTCTAAGCCTTCTTTAATTGCATAATGCCAGAAATGTTCTTGATACATAATATCTTTTCTTTTCCATGGCTTATAAATTAAATTGTAGTGAATAAGATCAATATTGACAGCACGTTCACCAATTGGCATTACATTCCAAGATGGTGATACATATGTGACACGATCCTTACATATTACATTAAGTAAGTCTTGGTCTTGTGCTACCTTAAAAGCTGTAGTTTTTGATAGTTCATATACACGCTTCAATAAATGAGTTTGACGCATTTCTTTCAAATTCATTACTAAAATACCAGCATTGAAATATCTTTCTTTTTTAATCTTTAATGCTTTATTAACATAAGTGATAAATTCAGGTACAATTTGAACTGATGCATCGGCAATAGCACCGACTAGATTATCACCTATATCAGTCTTATATAATTTAGATAAATCACTTAATACTGTAATATCACAATCTAGGTATAATGCTTTATCAATTGTGAAGAATGCATCTGGTATTAATAGACGATAATATGTTGTCATTGTGTAATAATCACGTAATTTAAAGTTTCTTTCTAACGTATCTAATCTATCACCAACATTGAAATATGATACTTTAAATCTCTTAGAGTTGAAATGTTTTAGACGATTCTTTGATTTTTGGCTTAAACCATTATGTAAAACTCTAAAATTATATGTGTAATTTTCATCTAGCGCATTATCGATGATTGATGATAAAGTTATTGCTAAAAAATCAATATAATTATCATCAACAGCGAAAAATACATTAATTCTTTCTTTTTTCATAATTTTTTTCTCTTTCTTCTTTTTATTTTGGTAATTAAAGTTAACCTTATACATTTTACCACATAATCGATTATTTTGGAAGCATATTATACAAAAAAGACACATATGTCTTGTTATATAAATAACATATGTGTCTAATAATCTAATATTAAATCTTCTTTTTTATCACCACAACCTATTCTCATTATTTCTATTTTTTGTGTTATGGTATTTAAAAATACAACATCGATTGCTTGTTCATTTATTGTGCCATCAAATCTAATAGGGTATTTACAATCATATGAAGCATTGAAATATGAAGCATCACAAGTTCTACATAGTGCATTAAAACCTACATTTTGATAATAATCAGTATGATTATGACCAGATATCAACATTATTAGCTTAGCTTTCATTTTATCTTTTACTTCATTTATCGTATTTATGATTTTATTTCCAACATCACTTATTTCAATTGTTGGATTCAACACGTATGGACTTGTACCAATAAATACCTTATGTGCTAAAACTATTACATGTTTATCACTTTCTGTATTTAATAATTCATCTCTTAAATATGATAATTCTTCATCATCAAAACAACTTGCTAAATCAGCACCAGTATCTAAAATAATGAATTTGATATTATTTATTTCATATATTCCATACATCTTATTCTTTACATATTTGACTTTAGAATTATTAGCTACTAAATATTTATAATCATCAAGGGGAATAAGGAAATCTTCTTTCTTATTCTTTTTCGCATTTGAATCATGATTTCCATATACAAGTACATATTTCATTTCATTGAATGCTTCTTTAAATTTGATTAATTCATCATAAGCATCAATAAAGAAACCATAATATGTTATTATATCACCATTAAAGATAATATCATCTATTTTAGTTTTATCCATCAAATATTTAATAATAGCAGGGGATTTCATATTATTAGTATAAATATGCATATCTGTAAAATGAATGAAGGCATATTCATAATTCTTCATTTTATCATTTATTAATTCTATTTTTTCATCTAAATAATTAGTCCAATAAGCTGGTAGTTTTTCTTTTTTCTCTTTTATTTTTAATATTATTTTAGAATTATTGAATTCAACAAAAGATACATCTTCTGATTTAATAGAAAAATAATAAAGATTGTTCTTTTTAAAACCACCTTTTATTGATAAATAATATAAATTATTCTCTTCTTCTATTTCTATTTCTTCTTTATGTTTGAAAATAATAGAAAAATATTCATCAATATTATCTTTATTTAATGGATATTTAGATTTAATTTCTAATTTATAATTAGAATTTATATATAATAATTTTAAATCATTCATATATGCCTCTTATTAAAAAATGCAGATGTTCTGCATTTTTATTTTTACATCAAGCCAAAGACTTCCATATCATCGTTCATATCTATCTTAAGTGCCATTGGTTCCTTAGATAGTCCTGGCATTGTCATTATAGCACCAGTTAAGCAAATGATAAATTTAGAACCAGTCGATATTCTCACTTCTTTAATATTGATAGTGAAATCTTTTGGTCTTCCAATTATTTTAGCATCATCAGTCAATGAATTTGGAGTTTTTGCCATACAGATATAATAATCTTTGAATTTAGAATTATCAATTGTATCGAGTATTGCTTTGGCATCTTCATTATATGTTACATGAGCTGCACCATAGGCAATTGAAGCAATCTTGTAAATCTTATCATAAACTGAATCATTTAAATCATATAGTGGCTTGTATGTAACATCTTTACATGCAGCAACTACTTTACTTGCGAGATCTACTCCACCTTTACCACCTTTTTCATATACCTCTGATAAAGATATTTCAACATTATGTGCTTTTGCCCAGTCTAGTAATACTTGTATTTCAGCATCTGTATCAGTTAAGAATCTATTAATAGCAACAACTACTGGTAAATTGAAAGTACGAATAGTTTCTACATGCTTTTCTAAATTAGCAAGACCTTTCTTTAAAGCATCAACATCTTCTGTTTTTATATCAGCAATTTGTTTACCACCATGGTATTTAAGTGCTTTAATTGTAGCTACCATTACAACACAATTAGGTTTTAATCCTGCTTCTCTACATTTAATATCTAAGAACTTCTCAGCTCCTAAATCAGCACCGAAACCAGCCTCAGTTATTACATAATCAGATACCTTTAATGCAAGGCGAGTTGCTAATATACTATTACAGCCATGAGCGATATTCGCAAATGGTCCTCCATGCGCAAATATTAGATTATTTTCTAAGGTTTGAATAATATTAGGCTTAATTGCATCTTTTAAAAGTACCATTAAAGAACCAGTAATACCTAAATCCTTAATTGTGATTTCTTTTCCTTCCGTATTATATGCAACAATAGTTCTATCTAATCTTTCTCTTAAATCATGAATTGATGTCGATAAACAAACCATTGCCATTATTTCAGAGGCTACTGTGATATTAAAATAATCAAATCTCTTTGTTTCTTTTTTAGATGATAAGCCTACTTCTACTTTTCTTAAGGCTCGATCATTTAAGTCCATGCATCTTTTCCAAGTAATACGATTAGGATCTATATTAAGTGGATTTCCTTGATATAAATAATTATCAATAACAGCACTTACTAAATTATTTGCTGTTGTCATGGCATGTAAATCACCAGTAAAGTGTAAATTTAAATCTACCATTGGATTGACTTGGGCATATCCTCCACCAGCAGCTCCACCCTTAATACCAAAGACAGGACCTAATGATGGTTCTCTTATTGCACCTACACATTTTTTACCAATGATGTTCATTGCATCAACAAGGCCAATTGTAGTTGTTGATTTACCTTCACCAGTTGGAGTAGGAGTAATCGCAGTTACTAAAATTAATTTACCATCTTTTTTATTTTTTAATCTATCAAATATTGATAAATCTAGCTTTGCCATGTAATTACCATAATGATATAATTCTTCTTCCTTTATATCATAATTTTTAATTACATCACTAATTTTAGCCATTTTATTTTGTTTTACTATTTCAATATCTGTTAACATTTTATGCCTCCATCACTATATATTATTTTATCACATTATACTAGTCTTTTCAATTTATTTTAATAGTATTCATAAATAAAAACCAAGATAAAAATCTTGGT
>JAEEHM010000011.1 GCA_016280895.1 Bacillota bacterium | reverse complement strand
GAGAATGGGCATCAAATATTGGCACACGTTTCTGGTAAAATCCGAATGAATTTCATTACTATTTTACCAGGTGATAAAGTAACTGTTGAATTATCACCATATGATTTAACACGTGGCCGAATTACTTATAGACATAAGTAAAATTTATGGAGGAAAAGAAAAATGAAGGTTAGACCATCGGTAAAACCAATTTGCGATCAATGTAAAGTTATTAAAAGAAAAGGTCGTGTTATGGTAATTTGTAAAAATCCAAAACACAAACAAAGACAAGGATAAGAGGTGTTAATATATGGCACGTATAGCAGGTGTTGATATTCCACGTGATAAATGTGTAGGTATTTCATTAACTTACATTTATGGTATCGGAAGACCAACAGCACAACAAATTTTAAAAGACGCTGGTGTTGATCCACAAAAGCGCGTAAAAGATTTAACAGAAGATGAATTCACAAACATACGTAAGGAAGTTGCAAAACACACTACAGAAGGTGACTTACGTAGAGAAGTTGCAATGAATATTAAACGTTTAATGGAAGTTGGATGCTACAGAGGAATCCGTCATAGAAAAGGACTTCCTTGTAGAGGACAAAATACAAGATGTAATGCACGTACTTGTAAAGGTCCTTCTAAGACTGTAGCTAATAAGAAGAAGTAGGAGGAATAGAACATGGCAAATGTAGCAAAAAAACGTAAAGTTAAAAAGAATGTTCCAGTTGGTGTAGCTCATATTCACTCTACTTTCAATAACACAATCGTAACAATCTGCGATCCTCAAGGAAATGCTCTTTCTTGGAGTACTGCAGGTGCATTAGGATTTAAAGGTAGCAAAAAGTCTACTCCATTTGCAGCTGGTATGGCTGCTGAAGCTGCTGGTAAAGCTGCTTTAGACCTTGGAGTACAAAAAGTTGATGTTGAAGTTAAAGGACCAGGTCCTGGTCGTGAATCAGCAATTAGATCATTAGCAGTAGCAGGTCTTGAAATTATATCTATCAAAGATGTAACTCCAATTCCTCATAATGGATGTCGTCCACCTAAGAAACCTCGTGGATAGTAATTTAAATTTATAAAGGAGGGTTAAATGCGTAAATTTGAATTTATTAAACCTCAAACAATAGTTGATGTAGATACAGAAGACTATGGAAAATTTACTATCACTCCATTAGACCGTGGTTATGGTATTACACTTGGAAATGCTTTAAGAAGAGTATTACTTTCTTCTATGCCTGGTGTAGCAATCGTAGCTATGGAAATTGAAGGTGTTAGCCATGAATTCATGGGTATGCCTGGAGTTGTTGAAGATGTTACAGAAATTATTCTAAACTTAAAGAATATTATCTTCTCAATTGATGAAGAAGAATTATTTAAGCCTATGACTCAAAAGAATGATGATTTATATGAAATCTCTATCATTGCTGAAGGTCCAAGAGTAATTACTGCCGGAGATTTAAATGTTAGCAGTGAACTAAAAGTTGTTAACCCTGATGCAGTTGTTGCAAACCTTGTAGAAGGTGGCAAATTTAAGGCTCGTTTCTTTGCTCGTCGTGGCATTGGCTACGTTGGTGCTAAAGAAAATGAAATTTTCTGTAAAGACAAGAATGGTAATAAGATCGTTGATAGAATCGCAATTGATGCTATCTATACACCAGTTACTAAATGTGTATATGAAGTAGAAAAAACAAGAGTTGAAGATAATTTTGATTATGATAAACTTACAATTGAAGTTAGAACTAATAATAGTATCAAACCTTCAAATGCTGTTAGTTTAGCATCTAAATTCTTAATTGATCATTTCACTGTTGTATCTGCTTTAAACGAAGTTATTGCAAGTCAAAATTATATGTATGAACCAGAAGAAAAGATTGCAAATAAGAAGTTAGAAAAGAAGATTGAAGAACTTGATTTATCAGTTCGTTCTTATAACTGCTTAAAGAGAGCTGGTATTAATACAGTTGGCGAATTAACACAAAAAACATCTGAAGAAATGATGCGAGTTCGTAACTTAGGTCGTAAATCACTTAAGGAAGTTATCCAAAAATTACATGAAATTGGCTTGGAATTACGCCATTCATTTGATGGAGATTACTTAGATGATGAAGATGAAGAAGATATTGAACATGATGATGCTATTTTAGAAGTTGATGAAAACTACGAAGATAGCGAAAAAGAAACATTCGGTTCTATGATTTTAGACATGGACGAAGAAGAAGACAAATAAGGAGGACCTAAAAATGGGATACAGTAAATTAGGCCGTAACTCTGATCAAAGAAAAGCTTTAATTAGAGATTTAATCACAGACTTAATTATCAATGAAAGTATTGAAACTACTTTATCTAGAGCTAAAGAATTAAGAAAATTAGCTGACAAAATGATTACTTTAGGTAAAAAAGGTGATTTAGCTGCAAGAAGAAAAGCTGCTGAATTAGTTCGTTTTGAAAAAGCTACTGAATTAAATGAAGATGGCGAAGTAGTAAAAGAACAATACGCAATTAAAAAACTATTTGAAGAACTTGCTCCTAAATATGCTAATAGAAATGGTGGATACACTAGAGTACTAAAGACTGGACCTAGAAGAGGCGATAGTGCTCCTATGGCTTTAATTGCATTTGTAGAAGAATAGTTTTATATCGAAAGACACAAAAAAATATATTATGTGTCTTTCTTTTTTAAAATAATAGTGGTATAATTAGATATCTATAATTTTAAGGAGGCTAAAAAAGTGAAAAAAATTATTAGAAGTTTTTTATTTGTTTTCATTTTATTTTTAGCTATCGCTCTTGTTGGCTGTAAGAAGAACGAAGAAGAAAATAATGGTGGCGACAATAAACCAGAAGAACACGTTCATTCTTATACTTCATATTTCCATAAAGAAGTATGTGAAGGATGTGGTAAAAAAGGCACTTTAGAAAGTGAAAGACTATACGATGAAGAAGTTGTTTACAAGTATAGTGATGAAGATTATCAAAAATTCCAAAGTGATTATCAAAAAGTATTAGATGAAGTAAATAAAGTCGGCAAATATGATGCTGCAAAAGACGTATACGTTCAAGATTCAGAAGCTTATAAAGCTGAAGATAAATTTGAAAAAGATTTCTATGATGTATTTGATGAAGATTGCAATTATATTGTTGAACAATATCAATATGCAACAATCAGAGAAAACATGGATCAAAAGAGTGAACAAGCAGAAGCTGACTTAGATCAAATTACTGAATACTATAATGAAGCTATTGAAAAGTATTATAGTTTATTCCAACCTATTCATGATTCAAGTTTCCGTGAATATTTCTTCTCTGAAGAAGATGGTTGGACTGAAGAAGAAATTGCACAAGTACTTTATGAAAGTGCAACTTATTCAGATCCTGAATATGTAAAAATCAAAACTGAAAATGATAAGATTGAAATCGAATTAGATAATATTACTGATATGAAGGATCCAAAAGTCTTAGACTTATATGAAAAATTCTTCAACAATAATAAGAGACTTGCTGAAATTCAAAACGAACCTGATTATGCAACTCTTGCATATAAGTATGTTTATGGTAGAGAATATTCTCCTTCAGATATCTTAGCTAAGGTTGATAAATATAAAGAATTAGGAACTGAATTTAATAAGTTCTATAAGAATCTTCCAAAATATAATCTAAAGACTAGTGAAAGAAAGATTGCTGAAGCATTCATTAAAGATTCTCCACTAGAAAAAGATCTTGCTAATGATTATATCTACAAATATGTTCAAACAATGAAACACGAAAAAGATGATTTCAAATTAGACTTTGCTGCTGAACTTGAAAATATCTTTAAGACTGGTGCATACTTCCAAGGCGATTATCAAGGTGCATTCTCTTGGGTTATTGGCCGTGATGAAGTTCCAATTATGTTCTTTGGACCAGGTAGTTATTCATCATCATTTACATTTATCCATGAATTTGGTCATCACAACAATTCTGTTTTAAATAAGGACAGCGATTATTTAGTTGATTCAATGGACTTAAATGAAACTCATTCACAAGGTAATGAAATGATGTTACTTAACTATTTAATGGAACAAGATGTAAATCCTGATGTTAAGAATTATGTAATTTCTGATGAAGTTATGGGCTTCTTACAAATTATCGTTTTAGCTGCTGCTGTAGATGTATTTGAACAAGCAATTTACACAAATACTTATACACTTGCAAATGCCAGCACAATTATGGCTGATGGTCAAATTACAAAGAATGAATACGAATCATTATTCGAAGGCGTTCTTTCAAGCTTTGGTGTTGGTCAATTATTTAATACTGATTATTGGAAATATGTATGTTGCCATAGCGCTTGTTATTATATTTCATATTCTGTATCTGCTCTTGAAAGCTTACAATTCTTCTTTGAATATCAAGATAATGGTTATGCTGCTGCTCAAGAAAAGTACTACAAATTATATGATTATGTAACACTTAAGAAAGAAGGCCAAACATATTTAGATGTATTAGAATATGTTGGTATCCCTACTTATGAAGATGATGAATTATATGATGATGCTATCAACTTCATGAAGAACTTTGGTAAATAAAAAAACAAACAAACTATTAGTTAATTCTAATAGTTTGTTTTTTTAATTCTTCATTATTGTTATATTGACTATTTTGATAAAAAAGAGTATAATATTTAACTGTATTGATATTTACAATAGGAGGAAAAAATGAGTAATACTTGGTTATTTATTATTCTAGGAATTTGTTTTGTTGCCTTAATGTATGTATTATATAATTTCATCAGTATTAAAAAGATGGATGAAGGAACTGAACAAATGAAAAAAATGAGCGGTATCATTCGTGATGGCGCTAATGTATTTATTAAAAAAGAATTTACAACAATCGCAATTGTAATTGCAGTACTTGCTGTATTATTCACATTATTTATTGAGAAATTCTCTGGTTTAACATATCTATTCGGTGCTGCAATGTCTAGTATTGTATGTATCTTAGGTATGAAGAGTGCAACTTATGCTAACGTTAGAACTGCAAATAAAGCAAGAGAAACATTATCAATTGGACAAACTGTAAAGGTTGCATTAAAGGGTGGTTCTATTAGTGGACTTTCTGTACAAGCATTTGGTCTTTTAGGCTTAATTGTTATCGTATTAATTAGTGGTATTAATACAGTTAAATCTAATGGTATCATTTCAATTGATGCTTTACTTACAAATGCATCTATTATTAGAATTACTACTTATTCATTAGGCTGTTCTACAGTTGCTATGTTTAACCGTGTTGCTGGTGGTAACTATACTAAGGCTGCCGATATTTCTGCTGATATCTTAGGTAAAATCAGAAATGACTTACCAGAAGATGATAGTAGAGTACCAAATGTAATTGCTGACTTTATTGGTGATAACGTTAATGATATCGCTGGTAACTGCTCTGACTTACTTGAAAGCTTTGTTGCTACTATTGCTGCATCTATTATTGTTGCTTTAGGATTTGTATCTAATGGTACATTAATTGAAACTCATGAATTATTTAAAGCAACTGCTTTATTCCCACTAGTTATGGCTGGTGGTGGACTACTTTCATGTGTATTAGGTATCATCTTTGTATCTATTAGAAAAATGGGTGATAGTCCATCTAAGGAATTAAATTTAGCTACTTATATTTCTGCAGGTTTAACATTAATTGTAACTGGTGTATTATCTTATGTTGCATTTAGTGGTGCAGATAAAGCTGATATTCAAGCAATCGGTTGGAAGATTGGTTGGGCTACTCCTTGGGTATGTTCAATTTTAGGTCTTGCATCTGGTGTTGCTATTGGTATGATTACAGAATATTATACTTCAACTGATTACAAACCTACACGTACTATTGCTGAATACGCAACTGAAGGTGAAGCATTCGTAGTTACTAAGGGTGATGCAGTAGGTTCTAAATCATGTATGCTTCCAATTTTAATTATTGGTGCATCATTAATCGTTGCTGGTGCTATTGGTTCATTCTATGGTATCGCTATTGCATCTTTAGGTATGCTTTCATTCGTTGGTACTACAGTTTCAATCGATGCCTTCGGACCTATCGCTGACAATGCTGGTGGTCTTGCTGAAAGCTGCCACTTACCAGAAGATGTACGTAACATTACTGATAAACTAGATGCTGTTGGTAACACAACTGCTGCTATTGGCAAGGGATTCGCTATTGGTTCAGCTGCATTCGCGACTGTTTCATTAATTTGCGCATTTGTAGGTAACTTTACAACACATGGTATCGCTATGCCAAAAGTAACAGATTATCAATTCATTGCTGGCTGTATCATTGGTGGTGCTTTAATTGAATTCTTTATTGCACTTTTAACTGATAATACTATTGCTGCCGCAAAAGAACTTGCTGATGTTGGTGATAAACAATTACAAGATCCAGCAATTCTAAAAGGTGAAAAAGATCCAGATTATAATGAATTAGTTCGTCTTGCTACATCTTCAGCTTTAAAGAGAATGTTGATTCCATCAATCATTGCTATCTTAGTACCACTTGTAACAGGTATCTTCTTTGGTCTTGAAATCGTACTTGGTATCTTATTAGGTGCTACAATCGTTGCTATTCCAAGAGCTATCTTCATGGGTAATAGTGGTGGTGCATTTGATAACGCTAAAAAGTATATCGAATCAGGAGCTATCCCTGGACATGGTAAAGGTTCTGCCGCACATAAAGCTGCTGTAACTGGTGATACTATTGGTGATACAAGAAAAGACGTTGTAGGTGTTGCATTAGATATCTTCATCAAGATGATGTCTACAGTTGCTACTACATTATTCTTAGTTATCGCAACTCTTTATAGTATTATAGGACTTCTATAGAAAATAAATAAAAGTGAAACACTTTTTTGTGTTTCACTTTTTTATATCGTTGTTTCAATTAATTTTGCGATATCTTCTAAAATAGATATATCTTCATCTTTAAAGTTATCGAATTTAATAGAATCGATATCTAAAAGAAGAATAATTTTATCATTCTTTTTGATTGGAATAATAAGTTCACTATTTGATGCACTATCGCAAGCTATATGTTCTTTTTCTTGATGAACATCTTTTATTACTAAAGCATCATTCTTTTTATAACATTTACCAAGCATACCTCTGTTAATGGGGATATTAGTGCATGCAACTTTTCCTTGAAATGGACCAAGCACAAATTTATCTTTTTCAACAAAGTAAAAGCCAGCCCAATTGATATTATCAAAATTATAAAAGATTAGACTAGAAATATTTGCAAGTATCGTAATATCTTTGTGTAAGGAATTAGCTGAAAGATCAATTAATTCTTTGGCTTGTTGTAAAAGCAAATTATCTTTCATTTAATGCCTCAACAATAGACTTAGATAATTGATCAGTACAACTTGTTTGTTTGTAACCGCAAGTATTACCTAAAAGCAAATTTGCAACGCTTTTTGCATCCATTCCATTTACTAGTTTAGATATTGCTTTTAAGTTTCCAGGACAACCTCCTGTGAATGTAAGATTATATATCTTTCCATCACTTGATAAATCATATTCAATTTTTCTTGAACATACACCATTTGGTGTATATTCGATATGTTTTAAATCATTCATTTTATTCACCTCGAAAATATTATAACATAAAATAAATCAATATAAAAATAATATGCTTTAAAAATATGATAATTTGTAGTATAATAAAGTAAGTGAAAAGAAAGATAGCATAATTATGAAAGATAATAAAGAAATTAAGTATTTTGATTATACGGCAACTACACCAGTAGATGAAGATGTATTAAATACATATATCAACACTACGAAAAAGTTTTTCGCAAATACTACAAGCTTACACTTGCTTGGTGAAGAAGCAAAACATATGTATGACAAATGCATTGATACTATTAAAGATATACTTGGTGTAAAAAAACATAATCTTGTATTTACATCTAATGCAACAGAGGCTAATAATTTAGCTATTCAAGGAATTGCGTATAAATACGAAAAAGGTAAGATTATAACAACAAAGGCAGAACATCCATCAGTATATAACACTATTAAAAGTTTAAGTGATAAGTATGAAGTTGTATATTTAGATATCGATAAGAATGGATGTGTTGATATTGAAGAATTAAAGAAAGAATTAAATAGTGATACGATATTAGTTTCTATAATGTGGGTTAATAATATCTTAGGTACTATTAATGATATCAAATCAATTATCCAAGAAGTTAAGAAATATCCTAAATGCCATCTTCATGTCGATTGTGTGCAAGGTTTATGCAAGGTAATTCCTGACTTTGATTTTAATGATATAGATTTGTTTACCTTCTCTACTCATAAATTATATGGACCAAAGGGAATTGGTGGATTATTCTTTAAAGAAAATATCGACTTAAATAAAAGATTATTTGGATCAAATGCACAGTATTCTGTAAAACCAGGTACACTTGATGTCAGTTTGATTGCTGCAACAGCTAAATGTTTTATGAAGTTTTATCCCCAAACATTAGAGATGAAAAAGATAGTTGAAGCTAAGTTTAGATATCTATATGACAAATTAGCAAAAATGGATGGCATTATCATTAATACGCCGGCATTTAATATTTCATACTATATCTTAAATATCTCTATTCCGGCTATTAAAGGTGAAACTATGGTACATATGTTAGAAGCTAAACATATCTATGTATCAACAGGTTCTAGCTGTTCATCAAAATTAGAAAATATTGAAAAGACTATATATGCACTAACTAATGACAAACAAAGAGCTTTAACTAGTATTAGAATTAGTTTATCATATCTAGTACTTGATAGTGAATTAGATGATTTAATTAACGAAATTCAAAATATTATAAATAGGTGATTATATGACACATGATACAATGTTCGATATGATACTAATTAGATATGGTGAAATGACCATCAAAAAAGATAATTACAAACAATTCTTACGTAAGATGGTTGAGAATATTAAATTTAAATTGAAAGAATTTAAAAATATTAAATGTGAAGCACAACCATATCGTTTTTATATATATCTAAATGGTGAAGATCATTTAAAAATAATTGAAAAACTAAATGAGTTAAGTGGATTATATAGTTATTCACTCTGTAAGAAAACTGACAAAACAATTGAAACTATCGCAAATACTTCTGCTAAACTAATTAATGAATATGTAAAAGAAAATAATTTAAGTACATACACATTTAAAGTGGAGTGTGCAAGAAGTGATAAAAACTATCCACTTACATCTTTAGAGATAGCAAAAAATGTAGCATCTTTAGTTTTACCCAAATTAGAAGGAGTTAAGGTAGATGTACATAATCCTGATATTACTTTACATATCGATTTTAGGTTTGAAGCGGTATATTTATATATCAATGAAATAGTAGGACTTGGTGGATATCCATCTTGTATTCAAGGAAGTGGCTTATCAATGATGAGTGGAGGCTTAGATTCCCCTGTTAGTACATACCTTGCGTTAAAGAAGGGAATTAATGTATCATGTATTCATTTCTTTTCACCGCCTTATACTTCACAATCATCACTACAAAAAGTTATTGATTTAATAAGTAAGGTAAGTAGATACAAAGATGATGAAAAGATTGATTTATATATTGTTCCTTTTACTAAGGTACAAGAAAAGATTCAAACAAAATGTGATAATACTTATTTGATTACAATTATGAGACGAGCAATGTATAAAATTGCATCACTGGTAGTCAAAGAAAATAATATGGATTGTATTATAAATGGTGAAAGTATTGGTCAAGTTGCATCACAAACCTTAGAAAGCATGAAGGTTGTAAATGATGTTACTAATATTCCAATTATTAGACCACTTGCAACATATGATAAAGAAGATATAGTTAAGATATCTAAGAAAATTGATTGTTTCGATATATCGATTAGACCATATGAGGATTGTTGCACAGTGTTTGTGCCAAAGCATCCTGCAATTAAACCAAAATTAGAAATTGTATTAAAAGAAGAAGAAAAGGCTGAACTTGATAATGTAATTAATGATGCCGTTTTAAATATCAAGAAAATAACTATTTCTGCAAACGATAATATTGATGCATTCTCTATTAATTTTGATAACAAAAGACAAGATAATGATAAATTTGAAATATAGGTGATATATATGGAAGATGAAAACAAAAAAATAGATAATCTTGAAAACGAAGAAAACCAAGAAAAAGAAGGATTTAAATCGCAAGAGGAAGAACTAGAAGCTAATATCAAAGAAACAAGTGATAAGTTTGGCCTTGATGAAGCTATGGAAGCAGAGAAAGATAATAATCTTGATGAAATTGAAATCCGTGAAAGAGAAATCGAAATTAGACTTCAAGAAATTGATGTTGAAATGGATAAATTAGATATGAAAATCCAAATCGATGAAACTGATATTGACGCCATTGATGAATATAATAATCTAAAGGCAGAAATGAAGGCTTTACTTAAAGAAAAGAAAAATTTAAGAAAAGAACAAATTAAGCAAACTGTTGATCCTAATCAAAAGAGTTTAGATAATTTATCAGTTTGGATTATCGTATATGGTATTGCAGTTGGTCTTTTATGTTCTCCACTTTTATCTAACGTTTGGGTAAAGTTTGCGCAATTAATAATTGAAGCTGCATCTGATACTATTGGTGCTATGGATCCAAGTACAGTACTTGGTAAAATTGTGGTTGTATTATTAGTATTTGCGCTACCTTTGTTACTACATGTAGTATCTTGGGTTCTATATCTAAATGCAGTAAAATCAAAGACCGATAAATTTGCGTTTAGAATCGCTTGGATAATTCAAGCCTTAGTTACTATAATCACAATGACAATCGCGATTATAAACGTATTAAAGGGTTAATTTATGGAAAATAAAGATATAAAAGTAATTACTTCAATTAATAACAATTTAATTAAAGAATTTGCTAAATTGAAAGAAAAGAAATATCGTATTCAAAAAGGTGAGTTTTTAATTGAAGGTGATCATTTAATTAATGAGGCTTATAATGCAAATAGGTTAAAGATACTCCTTTCTAGTAATGATGATATTTTAAACAAATATGATAAATGTGAAAAGTATAAGGTAAGTGAAGATATTATTAAAAAGTTATCACAAACTACAAGTCCACAAGGATTAGTAGGTATTTGTGATATCAAAGATGTTGAAGTTGATTATAAAAAATATCAACATATCTTAATACTTGATGATGTAAAAGATCCAGGTAATATTGGCACATTAATTAGAACATCACTTGCTTTTGATATCGATTTAATTGTGATGAGCAATGATTCATGTGATATCTATAATGACAAGGTAGTGCGTGCTAGTCAAGGAGCTATTTTTAATATTGATATTGTATATAGAAATTTAAAAGATGAAATAAAATTAATGAAGAACAAGGATATTAAAATTATATCTACATCACTATCTGCCACTATTGATGTAAAAGATATCGAAAAGATAGATAAATATGCCATCATTTTAGGCAATGAAGCAAAAGGTGTTAGTGATGATATTCAACAAGTGGCAGATATTAATGTTATTATTCCAATATCTAAAAAGATGGAATCATTAAATGTTGCTATTGCTGGTGCTATTATGATGTATGAGGTGAGAAAATGAAAGTAAAAGGTCTCATTCAAGATTTTAAAAAGTTTGTGAATAAGGGTAATATTTTAGATCTTGCTATTGGTATTTTAATTGGTACTGCCTTTTCAGCAATGTTGAACTCACTTGTTAATGATATATTTATGCCACTAATATCTAGAGCGCTAGATTATGATTTAACAGAAGCTAAATTAGTTTTAAAAGAAGCGGTAATGGATGGAGATAAAGTAGTTAAAGAAGCAATTACTTTAAACTATGGTAATTTCATTCAAACAGTCATTACTTTCTTAGTTATTGCACTTTCAATATTCTTTGCGATTAAGGTAGTTAGATATATTCAAAAGAAGAATGTGAAAAGAAAAATTAAGTTTGTGCTTAAATTAAAAGAAAAACATCCTGAGTTATTTGATGAAGAAGGTGAAATTGGTACAGTGATGTATGAGAATTTAAAGTCTAAATATCCTAAGTACTTTGAAGATAAGGAAGCTAAAGCGATTAAAGAACACGATGAAGCTAATAAGAGCGCTACAGATATTCAAATTGAACTACTTACATCAATTAATGAAAATCTAATTAAGCTTAATAATAAAGACAAAGAAGAAACTGTTGAAAATAAATAGTTTGACAATTATTTTGATATATGATATAATTGTCTTAGTAATAAAGGAGTGAACGAAGGTTCACTCCTTTAAAAAGTTTAAAGTTAAGGAAATTAAAATATGAAAAATTATGTATCAAAAGCTAAAGAAATAGCAAAGGCTTGTGCAGCTAATTTAAATCTATATATTAAAAAAGTAGAATTTGTATGTGAAAGTGGTGTTTATATTTTAAGAATCATTGCTAATAAAAAAGATGGTATCTTTGATATTGATGATTGTACTAGATTAAATGAAGCAATTAGTGCTGAACTAGATAAAGCTGATTTCATTGAAGAAGAATATATGCTAGAGGTATCAAGCCCTGGAGCTGAAGAAGAATTAGAAAGTGAAGAAGAAATTAAAGAAAACATCAATTCATATATTCATATTGACTTAATTAAGCCGATTGAAATCATGAAAGGAATTAATATTCATGATATTGAAGGTACAATGATTGAGGTAAATGAAGATAGTATTGTGTTAAGTATAAACTTAAAAGGAAGAATTAAAAAACAAATAGTAGCAAAAGAAAATATTAAACTAATTAGAAAGGCGATAAAATTTTAGGAGGAATTATGGTTAGTAAAAGTTTTTATGAGTCACTAGAAGCAGTTGCTGAAGAACGTGGCTTAGACATTGAAAAAGTATTAGAGAAAGTTGTGGTTGCACTTCAAATTGCATGTAAGAATAATGATGTTCCATATAAAGGAACTGTAATGATGGAATCAGACTTAGAAAAGAAGAAAATTAGATTCTTAAATTATACATATGTAGTTGAAGAAATTGACCCAGAAGGACCAAGAGGCCAAATTACATTAGAAGATGCTAAATTAATTAAGCCTCGTGCTAAGGTTGGACAAGTTTGGAAGGAAGAAATTGATTTATCAATCTTTAAACGTAAAGCTGCAAGTATGTTCAAACAAACTCTTCTTAATGAACTTAAAGGTTTAGAAAGAGAAGAAGCATATAAATTCTTTGCTGATAAGGTCGGTGAGGTTCTAACTGGTAAAGTTGTATCTTCAAACGATCATTTTGTAACATTAAATCTTGCTAAAGGAGTTGAAGCTACAATTTCTTTAAAAGATTGTATTCCAGGAGAGACTTTTGTAGAAGGCGAAAGTAAAAAAGTCTATGTAAGTAATGTTGAAAAGACATCAAAGGGTCCTAAAATTTTATTAAGTAGAAATAATAGAGAAATAGTTAAGAAGTTATTTGAACTTAATATTCCTGAAGTTGCATCTGGAATTATTGAAATTATGGGTATTAGCCGTGATGCAGGTTCAAGAAGTAAGGTTGGAGTATTATCAGTAAATGGTGATATCGATCCAAAAGGAGCATGTGTTGGTGCTGGTGGAGCAAGAATTAAGATGATCAATAATGATCTAAATGGTGAAAAGATTGATATCTTCGTATGGAAAAGCGATGCAAACAACCTAATTGCGGAAGCTTTAACTCCTGCTCGTGTACTTTCTGTAATGACAGATGAAAAAGAAAAGAAAGCTACTGTAATTGTATCTGATGATCAATATTCTCTTGCTATTGGCCGCGGTGGACAAAACACTAGACTTGCTGCTATGGCTACTGGATGGAAGATTGACATCAAAAAATTATCAGAAGCAACAGATGAGAAGTTAAAATTTGACTTCAATATTCATTTCTAGGAGGCAATGATTAAAGTGAAGAAGATTCCAATGCGATTATGCCTTGCCACAAACAAGCCTTTTCCTAAAAAAGAGATGTTTAGAATCGTTAGAACACCTGAAGGAGAGGTAAAAGTGGATGATACTGGCAAAATGAATGGTCGGGGAGCTTATATTTCAAAGTCTGTAGAAGCAATCGAAATTGCGAAAACAAAGAAAATCTTAGATAAGAAGCTTGAAATAGAAGTTAGTGATGAAATCTATACTCTACTTTTATCAAAGATTAAGTAAAAATGGAAGAAAATAAGGAAAACCGAAGAGTTAAAATATTAAATTTACTAGGTCTAAGCCAAAAAGCAGGCTATCTAGTAAGTGGAAATGATAGTGTTATTGCTGAAATGCGCAAAGGCAAGTTGAAAATTGTTTTTGTAGCTTCTGATAGTAGTGAAAAAACTATCGATGACTTTAAGAAAAAGTGCTATTTTTACCATGTTAGAGTCAATTTTGACTATAGTGAAGAGGAACTTTCTTCATCAATTGGTAGAAATAGAAAAATAATTGGCTTAAATAACGATAAAATGTATGCTGCTATCGAAAAATTACTAGAGGTGAATGAATGAAAATAAGTCAAATCGTAGAAATATTAAAAGAGAACGGAAAAAATGTTGAAATCAATGAGATAATTGATATGCTTGACAACATCGGAGAATTAGACGAAATTGGAGCCGAAAATGCGAGTGGAGAATTCGATGTTGAAGAGGGTATTGTTAAAAAATTGTCAAAATACTACAAAATTGACATCAAACCGAAAAAAGACAAGAAACCATCGAAAGGCTCGGGAGAAATAAATAAACGTGACGAAGGCAAAAATGCAGCACAGGGCAAATTTTCGGCCAAAAACGAGCCAAAAATAGAAGACATTTTAAATCAAGAGATAAAAATTGAGGAAAATAAGCCTCAAAGTCCTAAAAAAGAAAAAGATAGTAAAAATGTGGAAAAAGCTAAGATTGAAAATAAGGACAAAAATGAAGGCAAAAAAGAAGTAAAAAATACACAAAAAATAGAAGACAAAAATACTACTTCTAAAACTGAACAAAAAAAGGTTGAAAATAAGCCAAATAATCAGAAAAATAAGCCTAACAATCAAGAGATTTATAATCAAGAAAAAGAAGACCTTAAAAATCTAGAAGAAAAGAGCTTTTTCGAGGACAAATATGAGGATTTAGATAGTGAAAAGAACCAATATAAGCGTCTTAAAAATGTAAAAAAGAATAAAAATAATAAACAGATGCAAAATCGTCAACAAAACGCTCCAATCGAGAAGAAAGAAGACGAGAAAATTATCTATTATAATGATACAATGACAGTCGCAAAGCTAGCTGATGGCCTTAATAAGGGCATTGGAGAGATCGTTAGACGCCTTGTTATGCTTGGATATATGGCATCTGCATCTGATATACTAGAAAAAGACGTTGTAGAATTGATCGTTGAAGACTTTGGATACGAGTTAAAGGATGAAATTAACGATGATATTACTAAATTTGAAGAGATGGACATCGTAGATGACCCTAAAGATTTAGTAGAAAGACCTCCAATTGTAACTATTATGGGTCATGTTGACCATGGAAAGACTACTTTACTAGATACAATTCGTAATTCTCACGTTACTGCAGGTGAAGCAGGAGGTATTACACAGGCTATTGGTGCTTATCAAGTAAAGAAAAATGGTAAATTAATCACATTTATCGATACTCCAGGCCATGCTGCCTTCACAGAAATGAGAGCTCGTGGCGCAAATATCACTGATATCGTTGTTTTAGTGGTTGCTGCTGACGATGGTGTAATGCCACAAACTAAAGAAGCTATCGAACATGCTAAGGCTGCCGGCGTTCCAATCATTGTTGCTGTCAATAAAATGGATAAAGCAGGTGCAAATCCAGAAAAAATTAAGCAAGAATTGGCTTCATATGACCTACTTGCTGAAGAATGGGGCGGAAAAACAATCTTTGTTCCTATTTCAGCACTTCGTGGAACTGGTGTAGATGAGTTATTAGAGATGATTTTACTAGTCTCTGAGATGAACGAATACAAAGCTAACCCTAATAGACTTGCTTTTGGTACAGTACTAGAAGCAAAACTAGATAAAGGTAAGGGTGCTGTTGCTACTTTACTTGTTAAAAATGGTAGTTTAAAGGTTGGAGACCCAATTGTAGTAGGTAATACATGGGGTAAAATAAGAGCAATGAGTGATGAAACAAAGAAATCACTATCAGTTGCTCTACCATCTAAGGCTGTTGAAGTCACTGGTTTAGTAGATGTACCTAATGCTGGTGATAGTTTCATGGTATTTGCTGATGAAAAGACTGCTAGATTGATTTGTGAAGAGAGATTAAAACGTAAAGCTAATGAAGATTTACAAACTTCTAAGGTATCACTTGCTTCAATGTTTGAAAATAATGAAGATAAGAAACTTAATTTATTAATTAAAGGCGATGTACAAGGCTCAATCGAAGCATTAATTGGCTCATTAGAGAAATTAAATGTTGAAGGAGTTAAGGTAAATGTTGTTCGTGGTGCTGTTGGTGCTATTACAGAGACTGATATTTCCCTTGCAACTGTATCTAAATCTATCATTATCGCATTTAATGTAAGATCAAGTTCACAAATTCAAGAGCTTGCTAAAGAAAAAGGTATTGAAATTAGATATTATGATATCATTTATAAGCTACTTGAAGATATCGAATCAGCTATGAAGGGCTTACTTGACCCTGTTTACGAAGAAAAGATCATTGGCGAAGCTGAAGTAAGAGAAACTTATAAGGTTTCTAAGATTGGTACTATCGCTGGTTGCTATGTTAGAAACGGAATTATCCAAAGAAATGCCAGTGTTAGATTGATTAGAGATAGTATTGTAGTATATACTGGTAAGATTTCCTCACTAAAACGTTTCAAAGATGATGTTAAAGAAGTTAACCAAGGCTTTGAATGCGGTGTAACTATCGAAAGATTCAATGATATTAAAGTTGGCGATGTATTTGAAGTCTTTGAACTTAATGAGGTTGAACAATAATGGCTTTTAAGAAGGAAAGATTAGAAAAAATCATCGCTCGTGAGCTTGGTGATATCATTATGAGAGATATCAAAGATGATAGAATCAAATTTGTGAGCATCACAAATGTTAATTTAACTAATGATTTATCAATTGCTACTGTATTTTACACAGTATTTGGTAATGAAAGCCAACAAGAAAACTCTTCTAAAGTATTTAATGAAGCAAAACCATATATTAGAACTATTCTTGCTAAAAGAATTCAAGTTAAAAAAGTTCCTGAACTTATCTTTAAATATGATATTAGCTTAGAAACTGGTGAAAGAATAGAAAAAATACTTGCGGAAATTAGAGAAAAAGAAGCAAATAAAAACGAGACTAAATAATTAGTCTCTTTTTATTTTGCAATATCTTTGTAATTATGATATACTTTATTTATATTAAGTGGTATGTATTATGAACGAAATTATCAAACAAAAACTAGAATTGCTTCCAGATAAACCAGGATCTTATCAATACTTTGATAAAGATGGTACAATCATATATGTTGGAAAAGCAAAGAATCTAAAAAATCGTGTTAAAAGTTATTTTGTAGGTTCACATAATGCTAAAACAACCAAACTTGTTAGTGAGATTAATGATTTAGAATATATCATTACCTCAACTGAGGAAGAAGCTTTAGTATTAGAAATCAATTTAATTAAAAAACATATGCCAAAATACAACATCAGTTTAACTGATGATAAGATGTATCCATATATTGTCCTTACCAATGAAACAAATCCAAGGATTTTATATACTAGAGATATCAAAAAACAAAAAGGCAAGGTATATGGGCCATATCCAAACGCATATGCAGCTAAAGAAGTAGTTGATTTATTAAATAGAATGTATCCATTAAGGAAATGTAGAGTACTTCCTAAGAAGGAATGTTTGTACTATCATATGGGTCAATGCTTAGCACCATGTATTAATAAGGTTGATAAAAGTATATATGATGATATTAAAAATAAAATCAATAGTATCTTAAGAGGAAATGTTCATGATGAAATCAAAAAATTCAAAGTTTTGATGAATGAAGCTAGTGATAATTTAGATTTTGAGAAGGCTATTGAATATCGTAATATCATTAATTCTTTAGAACAAGTTAGTCAAAGACAAAAAATGGAAGAACATATTTCTGATACAGATGTATTTGGCTATTTTAATAATGATGATTATTTAAGTATCCAAGTATTTCATATTAGAGAAGGTAAGATGATTGAAAGAAATGGATATTTATTTGAAAATGATGGAAATATAGTTGAAAAATATCAAGAATTTGTGTATAATTTTTACTTGGTAGAAAACAACCCCCTTCCCAAACAAATCTTTTTAAAAGATATTGATAGTGAAGAATTACAATCATTTAATGATTTATTAGATGCTAAGGTAATATCTCCAAAGATGGGAAAGAACCTAGAATTAGTTAAACTTGTTTGCGATAATGCGAAAAATAAGATTGATAATCTAATAAGAAAGAAAGAACTTGAATATCAAAGAACTGAAAAAACATTCAAAGACTTATCTGATTTATTAGGCTTTGAAATTCACAAGGTAGAAGCCTTTGATAATTCTAATATTCAAGGTGCATCTGCCGTAAGTGCCATGGTTGTATATATCGATGGTAAGAAGGCTAAAAATTTATATCGCAAATTTAAAGTTAAAACTGTTGTAGGAGCCAATGATGTAGCTACAATGTACGAGGTAGTTACTAGAAGATATAAGGATATAGAAAATAAGCCAGATTTAATCATTATGGATGGTGGCAAGCTACAAGTTGATAGTTGTAAAAAAGCACTTGCTGATATTAACCAACATATTGAAGTACTAGGTCTTGTTAAAGATGATAATCATAAAACAAGAGCATTATTCTATAATGATAAGGAAATTCCAATTGAAAAAGGATCTTATTTATTCCATATGATGGAAGCAATTCAAGAAGAAGTGCATCGTTTTGCGATATCTTTCTTTAGATCAACCCACAACAAGAATTTATTTACATCAAAGCTTGATGAAATAAAAGGAATTGGTAAGGTTAAAAAGAATCAAATCTTAAAACTTCTTTCATCAGATGATTTTAAAAGAGATCTTGATAAGTTAAAATTAAATGATTATCAAAAGGAAGAAATCTTAAAGGCTTATAGGATTATATAGAAAAGGAAACATTTATGGAAATATATGGAAAAGTACATTATGTAGACAAAAAGGAAAGATTATTCTCAATAATCGTTAAAGGAACATTACAATATTTTCACCTTACAAATAAAAATATGAAAGATTTTAAATCATATTTATTTAAAATGCCATATGTTTGTTTTGAAGCAAGTGAAGATTATGTAATTCATTCCAATATTAAATGTCAAGAAGTTGATTATTTCATTAAAATCAGTCAATCATCTCGTCGTGGTATAACAGTTTATTATGATTTACACAATATTCAAGATGAAGTAAAGAACTTAATTAATCAAAGACATAAAAGATTATTCCTTGATTTAGAATTTTCTCTTCTTAGTCCATATGCATATTCTGTATCAGAAATTATTCAATATGGTATGGTGCTTGAAGATGAAGATGGCAAAGTATTATATCAAGGCTCTAGCTTCATAAGACCAGTTTACAGCAATTATATCAATCGTCAAACAATGAATTTCTTATCAATTGATAATTCTGTATTTGATGATGCTTGCTCATATATTGAGTTTTATCAATTACTTGAAAGATTAATTAAGGAATATGATCCTAAGATTATTGCTTGGGGAAGAAATGATTGTTTAAACATTGAAAAGAGTTTTAAATTGAATCATTTAAAACCATTAGATGTTAGAAGTAGATATATGAATCTAATGCATGTAATTAAGAATTATTATAATTACAAACAAGAAATGGGTTTATTTAATACTTATCAAGAGATGACAAATAAGGATATGGAGAAACAAAGTCATGATGCTTTAGAAGATGCAATTGTTGAACGTGATATTTTCCATATGTTTAAAGAAGAAATTAATAAATAACTTATATGAAAACATATAAGTTATTTTTAAATTAAAATGCATATTTGTTTGCATATGTATACTAATAGGAATATAATATATAAATATAGGTATTATTTATGGGATTTTTAATTACTAAACGCACGATTAATACTTTTGGAAAAGAAGAAATACCTCGTGCATCTAAAATTTTATTAAACATTTTAAAGATATCAATTCCTGCAGCTTTAGAAACTTTATTAATTGGTGTCATTGGTTTAATTGACACAATGATGGTTGGTAGCTTGGGTACAGATGCACTGGCTTCGGTAAGTATTTGTCAGCAACCAATATTTATCACGCTTGCAGCAGCCTTTGGCTTATCTGCTGGTATTACTGCAGTCGTTTCGAGACGAAAGGGTGAAGGTGATGAGGCCGATGCGAGAAAGACAGTACGGCAAGCTATCATCGTATGTGCGATAGTTGGTGCTGTATTTACCATTCTTTCAATATCACTTGCAAGACCTTTCTTAATTCTAACTGGCGCTAATGAAGATACAATTGATTTGGCTTGTGCATATTTTCGTATTGTAAGTAGTGCATCAATTTTTAATTACTTACGTCTTGCTATTTGTGCTGCATTAAGAGCAGAAGGAAATACAAGAGTTACCTTATTTGTGAATATTATCGCGAACGCTGTAAATGTGTTTTTAAATTATTGTTTGATATATGGTAATTTTGGCTTTCCACAATTAGGTGTTAGTGGTGCTGCTATTGCAACATCAATTGGTAATACTGTTGCATTTATTGTATGTATCTTGATACTTAGATTTAGAAAAGGATTCATTAAGATAGAAAAAGGCGATGATTGGCATTTTGATAAGGCTAATGTAAAGAATTTGATTACTGTATCAACTCCAGCCTTCATCGAACAATTATTCATGCGCTTTGGATTTTATATTATTGCTGTCATTGTCAACAATTTAGGAACAGAAGTAGTTGCGATGAATGCTATCATCAGTGGTTGTATTAGTCTTGCATTTAATATAACCGATGGTTTTTCAATTGGAGCTGCTGCTTTGGTTGGAAGATCTTTAGGTGCTAAAAAG
Organism: Bacillota bacterium; assembly: GCA_016280895.1. GTDB lineage: Bacteria > Bacillota_I > Bacilli_A > ML615J-28 > CAG-698 > RGIG3506. The sequence continues at coordinate 21,083 of JAEEHM010000011.1, read as the reverse complement.
CCAACACTTGCATTCGCATATGCTCGTATTTGTCAGTTGTGTTCTTTTAATTTAGGTTTAATCATGATTAGTTTGATATATTTATTTAGAATACCAGTATCAAAATTATTCTCAAATGATATAAATGTAATAGAGGGAGCAAGTACTACTTTAAAGATTGCAGTATTTGTAATCATTCCTCAAAGCTTACAATGGGTAACAACCGGTGCATTAAGAGGTGCTGGTGATGTATCGTTTACTGCTAAAACATCAATGTTATCTGTTGCGATTGTTAGACCGATATTATCATTTCTATTATGTTATCCAATTGGTTTAGGTCTACTTGGTTCTTGGATTGGTATGTTTATTGACCAAACAATTCGCTTTACCTTAAACAATACTCGCCTTACTCATTTAAAGTGGGCACATATTAAAGTATAAGAAAACACCTTTAGAATGCTAAAGGTGTTTTAATTTTCAATATTAATTACAATTGCGACAACAAGTGGTTTTAATTCTACCTTTTCATAGATGAAAGCAGCAATTTCCTCTTCCATTTGTTTCTTAAATTTCTTTTCGCCAAATCTTGTGTTCTTAATTAAATATGCATTTGCGCATCTTAAGGCCTTTGTTTCTATTTCATTGATTAATTCATATGATTGTTTCATATAAATAAAACCACGTGAATTGAAATGAGGTTTATCTAAAAGGTGATTATCACGGATATTAAACGTGATAGCAACAACACCACTATCAGCTAAGGCTCTTCTTTGTTTGATAATTGCTTCATCAATAATCATCTTATTATTATCAATTGATGTATATCCACAAGGAACTGTTCCTTGTTTGATACATTTATGATCATTTAATGTAAGCACTTCACCATTTTTTAGCACAAAACAATTTCTTTCTTTTATACCTGTTTCAATTGCTAAATCAATATGTCTTTTCAACATTGCAGTTTCACCATGAATTGGCATAAAATATTTAGGTTTACATAGATTCAACATCAATTGCAGTTCAATAGAAGATGCATGTCCTGATGTATGAGTATCATGTAGTGGGCTATTTACAATAACATTAGCACCAGACTTATATAATTTATTGATAGTATTATTGATACTTGATTGATTACCAGGAATAGCAGAAGATGAGAAGATAATTGTGTCACCTTCTTTAATTTTGATATATTTATGGCTTCCATCCGCAATTCGAGAAAGGGCTGCAAGTGGCTCACCTTGACTACCAGTAGATAAAATGGTTAGTCTATTAGGTGGATACATATCTAAATCACTCGCATTTATGAATGTATCTGCAGGTGCTTTGATATATTTCATCTTTGTACTTACATTGATTGTTTTTTCCATTGAACGGCCAAAGATAATAACTTTTCTTTTAAATGCTACCGATGCTTCCACAATTTGTTGCAAGCGATAAACGTTAGACGCAAATGTTGATATAATAATACGTCCCTTTATACTAGAAAACAAGCTATTAATACTTTCACCTATTTTTCTTTCTGATAAACTTAATTTATTCACATTCGCATTTGTGGAATCAGATAACAATAATAATACTCCTTCATCAGAAAGCTTTGTTAATTTATCAAAATCAGTTGCAGGTCCAAGTGGTGTAAAATCAAATTTAAAATCACCAGTATGGAGAATATAACCATATTTTGTTTTAAGCGCAATACCGAAGGAATCAGGAATACTATGATTTGTTCTAAAGAAAGAAATAGTAAAATTATTAAATTTATAAATAGAAGTATCATCATATTCAATGATATCAGCACTAATACCATATTCATCAAATTTGCTTCTAATTAAGCCAAGTGCTAAACCAGATGCATATATATGCTTGATATGTACTTCTTTTATTAAATAAGGAATAGCTCCAATATGATCTTCATGACCATGAGTTATAAATAGTCCTACTATTTTATCTTCATTTTCTCTTAAATAGGTAAATGATGGAATTACATAATTGACACCATACATTGAATCTGGAAAATATATTCCTGAATCAATAATCACAATTTCATCATTATGTTGGATACAATACATGTTTTTACCAACTTCGCCTAAACCACCAAGTGCGAATACTCTGATGTTATCATCATTTTTAAATTTATGAATAGCACGCATATAATAAGTATCCTCCTTGACTTTATTATTATATCAAAATATGAAAAAAAATAAAAGTAATATTATTGATTAAATTAGATAATTTGTTATAATATATATGTTTTAAGGAAATGTATTATGAAAAAGAAAATGATTATATTTGATATTGATGGAACACTTGTAGATAATAAAGATCACACAATTCATCAATCAACAATTGATACTTTAAAGAAATTAAAAGAAGATGGTCATGAATTAGTTATTGCAACTGGTAGACATTTCCCCTTACTTTTTAATATTGAAATACTAAAACCATTAATTAATCATTATATTTTAATCAATGGTCAACAAATAAGAAGCAATGGAAAGATTATATACAATGATATCTTTTCTCTTGACGATTTAAAAAGATTATTAAAAGGCTTTGATGAAGCACATATTCCATATGGCTGTGTATCTAGTGATGGCGTATATGTAAATGAAAGAAATGAAAGTGTTGATTATGCATATTCATTATTTGGACTTGAAATGCCTGAGATAGATAAACAATATTATTTAAAAGAAGATATATATCAAATATGGTGCTTTGGTAACAATGATGAAGTAAATGAATTTAAAAAGAACTATCCTGAATTTGATTTCATATCTTGGGGTAAATATGGCTTTGATGTTTTACCTCATGGTAGAACCAAAGCAAAAAGTTTAAAAATCTTAGCAGATTATTTAGGTATTGATATGATTGATACTATCGCAATTGGTGATGGTTTAAATGATGTAGAAATGATTAAAGTAGCTGGATATGGAATTGCGATGGGCAATTCAAGTGATATTTTAAAAGCAAGTGCAGATTATGTAACTGATGATGTTAGTAATGATGGCCTTTATAAGGCTTTCAAACATTTAGATCTTATTGATTAATTAAGAAGTATTTTTATATTACTTCTTTTTCTTTGTGTTATTGTTTATTAAGTGATATAATATAATTGGATTTTTAAAAGGAGAGAGAAAATGAAAAAGAAAATATTAATATTTATTTTTGTATTATTATTTAGTTTATTATTCGTTAATGGAAAAAATATGGTAAAGGCAGCAAGTATTGGAACAATCAAATATACATATTCAAGAACTATTCTTAAAGATATGGAATATACATATACTGAAAGTAATAATGGTTCTCCACAAAGAGCATATGTACTAAAGTATAATCCAAAATCTACTCAAGTAGATTGTTTGGCAGTATTTGGAGAAGAATTATTTGGTGGTGATAAAATTAGTCACAATATTCAACTCGCTAAAAGCCAAGGATATAGTGTAGTTGCTGGTGTTAATGCATCTCCATTTGATACTAGTAATGGTGTTACTGTTGGTACAACTATTCAAAATAAAAGATTAGTTGTTACTACAAGTGGTCCACTTTCAACAAATTATGATAATTTTGCTATATTAGAAGATGGATCTGCATATATTGGCCATCCTAATTTTGATTTAAAATTCAATGTAAATGGCGGAAGTGATATTGATATTACATATCTAAATCGTCAAAAGAAAACAGAAAATAATTATGTTTATTTAATATCTAGAGATTTTGCATCTGATACTAAAACACTCGCAAATTCTTGTGAGGCTGTACTTACAATCACAAAAGGTGATTTACTTGTAAATTCAACAATTGAATGTAAAGTTGATTCAGTTAATAATTCTACTACAAGAACTAAGGTAGAAAGTGGTAAGTTAGTACTTGTTGGTCCATCACTTACATCTTTAGGTAATTTAAAAGCAAATGATAAAGTTAATATTAAAATAAGAGACAATGATAATAGCTTTGATTGGACTAAGGTTACACAAACTATTTCTGGTTTCTATCAAATCCTAGGTACAAATTCTTATACTGGTAAGAATTGTAAACAAGAGCTTTATTCAAGAAGTGATCGAAATGATAGACATCCTCGTACAACTTTAGGCTACAAACAAAATGGTGAAATAGTAGTATATGTTGCTGATGGTAGACAACCTGGTCTTGCTGTTGGTATGACAGACTTAGAATGCGCTGAATATATGGAAAGCTTAGGTTGCGTTGCTGCTATTAGAATGGATGGTGGTGGTTCTACTAATCTAGGTATTAGACTTCCTGGTGATGATTATGTAACAACTGTAAATAAACCATCTGATGGTGATGAAAGAAGTGATGCTGATGCCTTCTTATTTGTGCTTAAAAAAGATTATAACACAAATGTTGATTCATCTCTTCTATTACATGCTTATCCTAATGATTTAAAATTATTAGAAAATACTGTTACATCAATTACTGTAAAAGCAACAGACAATAATTATAATAAGAAAGATTGTCCAGAATATTCAATGGAAGTTCAAAATGGAGCTGGTGAGATTGTTGAAGGAAATAAGTTTAAAGCTAGAAGCGGCAGTGGCAGTGGTAAGATTGTTATTACATCAAGCAGCGCTACAACTTCTGTAAACGTTAATGTAACTAATAAGGTTGATGAATTATATGCGAGTGTTAATAATTTAGCTCTTTCACCTAATGAAAAAGTATCACTTTCTGTAAAAGCATATTATGATTCTAATTTATTAATTTGTTCTAATGAAGCATTTAAATGGAAATGCGATGAAGCAATCGGTACAATTGATAAGAGCGGTAATTTTACTGCAACATCTGATGCTGGTAAAAATGGAACAATCACAGTTTCTTATGGAACATTGACTGCGAAAGTAAATGTATCTATTGGACAACTTCCAATTGAGATATCAGGCTTTGAAACTGATAAAGAAGGTGCATGGAGAAATACACAAATTGGTGGTGGTAGTGGATCTTGTTCAATCAATACAGATTTAAGATATGTAAGATATGGTGAAAAGTCACTTAAGATAGATTTTAATCTTGCTAAAACTACAGGTACTGTTGGTACTCAAATCGGAAAAGCAAATAATGTAAGTATATCTGGTACACCAACAGCTATTGGTGTATGGATATATGCTACACCTGAGGCTCAAGGTGCATGGATTAGATTACAATATGCACAAAGTGGTTCAAGTGGAGCTTTATATGCCGACTTTGGTCATATTGATTGGCAAGGCTGGAAATATCTTGAAGCACCAATCGATACATCAGTTAAATATCCAATATCAGTTAAATATTTAGTTCGTATTATGGCAGTAAGTGAATCTGAAAGATTAGATGGTTCTATCTATGTTGATGGACTTAGAGCTGTATATGGATTTACTAATGATGATATTATCTTACCTACAATTGAAAATATTGTTCCAAGTGCTGTAACTAATTCAAATCAACAAACAATTTCATTTGATATGATTGATTTAGAAAGTGGTATTAATAAAGAAAAAACCATCTTTAAATTAGATGGCAAACAAATTGATAATTTAATTATCAAAGATATCGCAAATGGCTTTAATGTAAGCTTTACACCAAGTGCATTAATTCCACTTAATAATGGAACTCATTCAATAAGTATTAGAATTGAAGATAATGCAGGTAACTTTACAGTTAAAGACTTTAATGTAACAGTTGATAACACTATTCCAAAGATGAATGCAATTATTGATGATAATATTTTAAGAGTTGGTGATATTAGTACATATACTATTTCTTCAACAAATACTAATTTTGATAAATTGTATCTTACTATTGATACTTCAAATATTAGTGTAGATGATATTGTCTTGTCATCTTCATATCAAAAGAATATTGTATCAAATGATAATAACACATTAGTATTAGAAATCACAAATAATGGTTCAAGTTCTACAGATATTTTAAATATCAATTTTAAAGCAATCAATCAAGGACAAGGTAATGTTATTATTAATGGATATTTTACTAATTCTAAATATGCTGATTTAAAGATGAATTTAGATGAATTTAAATATGAAGTAGAAATTAGTGATAATTTAGAATCAATTTTAGGATTTATTAAATCTAATATTGATGATTTCTTTGAATAATAAAAGTAAAAGTCTCAATTATGAGACTTTTATTTCACTTACATTTAATTGCTTTGATGGCAGTTTGTCTCATTATATTGACAAATTTTTTTTAAAAAAATATAATATAGTCAAAGGGAAAGTAAAGATATGACAGAAATCAACAAATCAAAAACACAAAAAATTATATCAATAATCGCAATTATAATAATGGTAGCCTTACTTATAGATATTATATTGATATACAACATATATTATATTTGGAAGCCAGATGCAATATATATGAATAAATATATCAGAGCAGGAATTGAAGCTATAATTTTAATTGTATTATTTTATGCATTATTATTTGTGAAAGCAAGCAAAGGTGAATTATTATTATACAAAGAGGAATTTCCTCATAAATTTCCTTTTAAAAGATATTTAATAATTTCATCAATTATAATTTTAGTTTTAGAGATGGCTTTTTGGATTCTAAGAATTATAAAAAGTGCTAAACTCGAACCTATGGGTTTTTCACATTTTTTAATATTTTTTCTTTTAACAGTATTTAGCTATATGATCATTTGTGATGTTTTAATGTTGTCTTTTTATCTTTCATATGTAATTGCGAAACACAAAGTAGATAAAACCTCAGCTTTACAAACAAATGATAATTAAAAAAGTCTCAATTTGAGACTTTTCTTTTACTTAAATTTAATTGGTGTAGAATTTTCTGGTACATACATTGGATTATCTTTATTGATATGATCATAAAATAAGATTCCATTTAAATGGTCATATTCATGTTGAAATACAACAGCAATATAATTTTTTAGTCTTGCAGTAATGCGTTCGCATTTACCAGTTTCAAAATCATAATAATCAAATTCTACTTTTATTCTTTTTGGTCTATGGATTAAGCCTTGGCAAACTCTATCAACTGATAAGCAACCTTCACCTGATGGAAGATATGTTAATTCTTCAGAATAAGAAATTATTTTAGGATTGATTACACCAAAATGATATTCAACATCATTTTCATCGTACGCAAATATCACAAACATTCGTTTTAATACATCAATTTGTGGTGCAGCAATACCAACACCAGGTCTGATGTTATATTTCTTTTCACTGTCCTCTTCATATCCTTTTTCTAGATATTCGTTCATTGATAAAAGATATGATAAATCTTCACTTGAAAGTGGTAAGTCAACTGGCTCACATTTCAATCTTAAATCTTTATTGTCATCTTTTATGATATCATTATAATTTAGCATATTATTACCTCTTTAAATATCATATCATATTTTTATTGATAATACAAATAAAAAGAATAAGAATTGGTCTTTTCCTTTACAAAATATAAATTTTATAGTATAGTATTTTATTATAAGGTGGATTATGAAATACAAAATGATAGCATGTGATATTGATGGTACACTACTAGATGATAAGCGCCAAATATCAAAGAAAGTTAAAGATAAAATAAAAAAAGCAAGTGATATGGGATTATATTTTGTGTTATCAAGTGGAAGACCATATATGACACTTCGCCAGTATGTAGAACTTATTGGTCAGGATAGCTTAAATGCGAATGTGATAGCGCTAAATGGGGCTAGTGCCTGTATTAATGGCAATGTTATATACAATAAGTTCTTATCAAAAAAAGCCAAGATTGAAATACTTAAATATATCAACAAACACAATTTAAGTTATATAAGCTGGACTGATGATGCTTTAATGTATAATAGATTAGATAAATATACTCAAGAATATGTTGATATATGTATTGAATCTACTAAAAAATATCAAATTCTAAAGCATCAACGAATAGTAGATGAAAAAGAATTTATCAGCAAAAATGTTTATAAGATTATAATTATTGATGAAAGTAAAAGAATTGAAGAAATAAGATTAGATTTCAATCAGCATTTTACTGATATATGTGCTTTTTCAACATCACAAGCTTATTTCTTAGAAATATATAAAAAAGGAATAAGTAAAGAATATGCGATTAAGAAAATCCAAAAAGCATTAAATATCAAAAGAAACGAAATAATCGCAATTGGTGATGGTTTGAACGATTTAGAAATGATTAAATATGCACACTTAGGTGTTGCTATGGAAAACGCAAGTGATAAAGTCAAAAAGGAAGCAGACTATATATGTAGTGATAACAATCATGATGGTGTAGCTGAAGTAATTGATAAATTTATAATAGGTGAATAAAATGGCAAAGAAAAAAGAAACAAAAGAAGAAAAATTAGAATTAAAAGAATATGATATTGATTATGACATGTTTAGCTTAGAAGAAATAGTAAAGATTGTCGGCTTCTTTGATTTAATTGAAAAAATAAATAGAGGCAGAAAATATAATAAAGAAGATGCAATCAATAAATATAATGAATATCGTAATATCTTAAACAACAAAAGTTTAGAAAAGAAATATGATAAGATGTTATTTAATTTAAGCAAGGTATCTATTTATCATACTATGAAGGATATAATGGAAAATGAGACTAGATAAATATTTATCATATGCACTTAATTTAACAAGATCTGAAATAGCAATCTTTATGAAAAAGAACGATATTAAGGTAAATGATATAAAGATTAATAAAAAAGATTTTAAAATAGATGAAAATAAAGATAAAATCGAAGTAAATGGAAATATTATTACATATCATCGTTATGTATATTACATGCTTAATAAACCAATTGGTTTAGTATGTTCTAAAAAAGGCTTTGGAAATAATACTATTTATGATTTATTTGAAGATAGTAAATATGATTTATCATCTATTGGTAGATTAGACAAGGATACATCTGGTCTTTTAATAATCACAAATGATGGTGCTTTAAATCATTTTATTACCTCTCCAAATAATCATATCGATAAAACATATATTGTAAATATTGATGATTCTTTAAATGATGAAGAAATATTAGAATTTAAAGAAGGTATTGAAATCAATGATGGTGATATGGAGAAATATACAACACTTCCTTGTGATATTAAAGAAATAGATAATAAGAAATATGAAGTTACTATCCATGAAGGCAAGTTCCATCAAATAAAAAGGATGTTTGCGTACTTTAAAAAGAATGTGTTAGAATTAAAGAGAATAAAAATGGGCGATATTGTTTTAGATCCTAATTTAAAAGAAGGAGAATATCGACCGTTAACAGATGATGAATTAGATTATTTAAAATCATTAATGAAATAAATATAATCTGTCAAGTAAAAATACTTGACAGAATATTTTAATTATGATATAATACTTAAGTATTTAAAATTATAGGAGGAATAAAATAATGGTAAGAATTAGAATGCAAAGACATGGAGCTAATAAAGCACCATTCTATCGTATTGTTGTAACTGATAGCAGAAATCCACGTGATGGTAGATTTATTGAAATCATCGGTACTTATGATCCACGTAAGGCTAACGAACAATTCACAATTGATGAAGAAAAAGCATTAAAATGGTTAAGTCAAGGTGCACAACCTACTGATACTGTTAAATCAATGTTCAAACAATTAGGAATTAACGCAAAAGCAAAAGCTAATAAGTAGGAGATAAACATGGATTACGCAAAGTTTATCGAAAATCTTGTAAAGCCTTTAGTATTAAATACTGAAGACGTTCAAGTTACGCAATTCTTAGACGATGAAGAATTGATAACTGTACAAGTAAAAGTAAATCCTGATGATTTAGGACGTGTTATTGGTAAGAAAGGTAGAATTGCTGATTCAATTCGTACACTTGCTTATGCATGTGCTGCAAGAGAAGGTAAGAGAATCGCAATTTCATTTGAAGAAGAATAATAAATATATCACCACTTATTTTAAGTGGTGATATTTTTATATAATTTCCATTTCTTGCAATTTGTCCTTTTTTAATATATAATATAAATAGATATGGAGATTATAATATGTATTATTTAGTAGGTAGAATTATAAACACGCATGGTATAAAAGGCGAACTTAAGATTATCAATGAATCCGATTTTGATAGATTTAAAGTTGGTAATACCTTATTTATCTTAAAAGATAATAAATATGAAGAAGTTAAAATATCAAGTGTTAGATATCATCAAAATTTTGTGTTAATCACAATTAATGGTCTTAATAACATCAATGATGTTTTAAAATATGTAGGTTTAGATATCTATACAGACAAGCACGAGGCATTAGAAGATGGTCATTATTATTTTGATGACTTAATTGGTTGTGTAGTATATGATGAAGATAATAATAAAATTGGTATTGTGAAAGATATTATAGAAAATCCAACACAAGAACTATTAGAAATTGATACAGGTAAAAAAATAGCACTTGTACCATTTGTGGATGAATTTATTAAAGATGTAGATATCGATAATAAGAAAATTATTATTCACCTTATTGAGGGCCTAATATGAGAATAGATATTATTAGTATATTCAATGAAATGTTTGAAGGGTTCTTGAATAATTCGATTATAAAAAGAGCCATTGAAAAAAATATTGTGGAAATTCATTTACATGATTTTCGAGAATATAGTCAAAATAAACACAAACATGTCGATGATACTACATATGGTGGGGGTGCGGGAATGTTGATAGCGCTACCTGCACTAGTGGATTGTATTAAAGATATTGATGGTGCTAGCGATGCATTCAAGATTATAACTTCTCCAATTGGAAAAACATATAATCAAGAGTTAGCTAAGAAATATTCTAAATTAGATCATATCATTATTGTATGTGGTCATTATGAAGGAATTGATGATCGAATAATCAATTATGTTGATGAAGAAGTTTCAATTGGTGATTATATTTTAACTGGTGGTGAAATACCTGCACTTACTATTATTGATTCTGTTATTAGACTTCTTAATGGTGCTATTAGAGAAGAATCGAGTGAAGATGAAAGCTTCACAAATGATTTGTTAGAATATCCACAATTTACTAAACCACCAACTTATGATGGATATAATGTACCTGAAGTATTAATTAATGGAAATCATGAAGAAATTAGAAAATATCGATTATATGAATCAATTAAAAGAACTTATGAAAGAAGAATTGATTTACTTGAAAAACATATGTTTACTAAAGAAGAAGAATTTTATTTAGAAGCAATAAAGTTAAATTTAGATTTAGAAAAAGCTAATGAATATGTATCTTTGAAGTTAAAAGAATATAAGAAAAAACAAAAAAGACTTGAAAAATAAAGTCATTTAGTGTATAATATTATAGGTTAAAAATTTAGATATCTAAATTTTAATCAAATCACAGGGTTCCGCTACTATTGTCGTGATAGGTATGAACATTCTGTTAATAAGGAGCGTGTTACAATGAGTCAACAATTAATTGCTGAAATTACTAAAGAGTACATGAAGAATGATGTTCCTGAATTCCGTCCTGGTGATACTGTAAAAGTATTCGTTAAAATCAAGGAAGGTGAAAAGGAAAGAATCCAATTATTCGAGGGTTTAGTAATCAAAAGAAGAGGCGGAGGAATCAGCGAAACTTTCACAGTTCGTAAGATTTCTTATGGTGTTGGAGTAGAAAGAACTTTCCCAGTAAATGCACCAATTATTGATAAAATTCAAGTTGTTAGAAAAGGTAAAGTACGTCGTGCTAAATTAAATTACATCCGTACATTATCTGCAAAGGCTGCAAGAATTAAAGAACGTCAATAATTATGTGAAAAGATCTAATTTAAAGATTAGGTCTTTTTTATTTTTATTTGTATTTTAATGATTTTATAGTATAATATGATAAAAGAGGATAAATTTATGAAAAAAGGTATATTTGTTGTAATTATGTTAATTATGTCATTATTATTAATTGGCTGTAGTAATAATGATAATAAGGATAAAGGAAAAGATGGAAGTGAAGAAAAGGACTTTGATGAAGTAGTCTTTGATTTAGATGGAGGCTCTTGGGCACCATCTGCTACATTTTCAATTGATTCCTTTGTTGATGCATTAAAAGATGATAGTGGTATTTATATGATTAGTAAAGATGCTAATTATGATAATACTGATTTATCTTATTTTAGAATGTTTATTAAGAAAGAAGATAATTTATACGAAATAGTTGATTTATTAATTAAAGATGAATCTTGGGCTAAGGTTACAGGTGATTATGATTATATCATCTTAGCTAACGATAATTGCGAAAATAAGGATTATGATGCATTTAAAAAAGCTTGCTATTCACTTAAGAATAAGAATAAGTTTTTAAAACTAGGTATCATCTTAGATACATCTGCTAGTAGTATATCACTTGATCCATTAGATAATGAAATGTTTGCAAGTATTTATGATAGAATTGAATATGCTAAAGGATTAACTAGCATTAAAATTGAAAAGGATGAAGTATTAGAATTTAATCCTGTTGAAAAGAATGGATATGTGTTTAATGGTTGGTTAAATAAAGATAATGCATATGTAAATGAATTTTCTAATGTTGGTGATAAATCAAATGAATTTAAAGCATCATTTAGCTTACAAACTTACACAATAGCATATTACTTTAATGGTGGTACTTATGATAAAGAATTAGTAAGTACTTATAACTTTGAATCTGAAGATATCATTTTGCCAAATGATATATCTAAAAAAGATATGGTATTTGATGGATGGTATTTAAATAGTGATTTTAATGGAGTAAAATTAGATATGATTAAGAGTCATTCATATGGTAATATTAGTTTATACGCAAAATGGTTAAAGAAAGAAATAGCTGATTATACAGATGAAGAAAGAGTCGATTATGCTATTGAGAAAATTGTATCGAAATATAATGATTTAAAAGAAGTTGAAGAAAATATCAGTTTAATCAAAAAAGAAGATGATACTAGTGTTAATATTAGGTGGCAAAGTTCTAATGAAGATATTATATCAAATACAGGTGTTTATACTAGGGATTATCAAGATAGCACTGTTACATTAAAAGCTACACTATCATATGGCAGTGCATCTAAAGATATCACATTTGATGTGAAAACTAAAGGATTTAAGAATTTAAAGAAATACGGAATTAAATCAAGTTATATTTATCGAAGCTTTTCTGATGTTGATGATGATTTCTTTGATACCTTAGATATCATTAATTGTGCTTTCGCGGATGCTAATAATCAAGGTGTATTGACAGGATCTAATTTCTTTAAGGTATGTAAAGAAAAAATCATCCCAGAAGCACATAAAAGAGGATGTTGGGTTGTAATGTCAATTGCACCTAGTAGTGAGTGGGTTGCAATTGCTGATCCTAGTCATAATTTAGTAGAAACATTTGCAAACAATATTGTGAAGGCGATTAATGAATATGGCTTTGATGGTATTGATATCGACTGGGAATGTCCAACTAGTGCCCAAAAGACTTGGTTCACTAATTTGGCTAAGGTAATCAATCAAAAAGTTAAAGCAAACAATCCAAATCATATTGTGTCTGCTGCTATTGGTGGTGGTAGATGGCAACCTCCATATTATGATATGGCTAATTCAGTTAAATATTTAGATTTTGTGAATATGATGACATATGGTATGGTATCATCAAGCGGTCAATATCAAAATGCGTTATATAAGAATTCATCATATAATGATTCTGCCAATAAATGTGGTTATACTTTAGTTTCTTGTTCAATTGTAGAAAGTATTGAAATATATGATTCATATAATGTTCCACATGAAAAAATCATAGTTGGACTAGCTTTCTATGGTATCAAACAAACTCGTACCTATGATGAAGCTTCTAAAACTTATGGTTTATGGGGAAGCGGAAAGAGTATTTTCTATACAAGTATCTACAACAATTATTTAAACAATCCTGATTACACATATGTGTATGATTCCCGTTGTGGTGTTCCATATATTATAAGTAAGGACAAAACAGTATTTATATCTTTTGATGATCCAAAATCAGTAAAAGAAAAATGTAGATATGTGAAAGATCATAATATTGGTGGTGTAATGTATTGGGAAAATGGCTGTGATTTAACTGGAAATCTATTAAAAGCCATTGGTGAAGTACTATAATCATTTATGAAAATATTTTCATAAATTTCTTGAAATTGTTTTCATTCTATGTTATAATATAAATATAAGAAATAAAGAATAAGAAAGGAGAATAATCATGAATCAAATAAAGATTTACGATATCGCAGGATCTGCTGGTGTTAGTTTAGCTACAGTTTCTAGAGTTTTGAATCACCCAGAAAAGGTAAAAAAGGCCACAAGAGATAAGGTATTAAGAATCATCAAAGAAAAAGGATACAAACCAAATGCTAATGCACGTGGACTTGCAAGTAGAAAATCTACTACTGTTGCTGTTATCGTTCCTACACTTACTCGTGCTAGTATTGCGGAAAGCATTCAAGGTATTGATGATAGTGCAAAAAAATATGGTTATTCAATTCGTTTATTTGTAAACAACAACAAAGAAGAAGAAAAAGAATTATGGGGTGATGTAATTGCTTCTTCTGTAGATGGTGTATTATTTATGAATGATGAAATGAGTGAAGAAGTTCTTGAATTGGTTGATGCATCTCCTGTTCCAGTTATATTTATTAATGCTAACGCAAATGCAAAACAATATTCAAGTGTTAGTATCGACAATGAAGAATGTGCTTACAACATTACAAAACAAATGATTGAAAAGGGAAATAAGAAAATTGTGTTTGTTACAACATCTCATTTCTTCTCTATCAACGATTTAAAAGTAAAAGGCTATAAGAGAGCAATGAAAGAAGCTGGACTTGTTGCTGAGGTTATTGATTCAACTGGTAAATTAGATCAAAATGAAGTTCAATATCGTGAATATCTAAAGAATAATCATCCAGATGTTGTTCTTGCAGTTAGAGATTCAATGGCAATTAGTTTTATGAATGTTGCTTCTAAGATGGGAATTAAAGTTCCAGAAGACTTACAAGTTATTGGATTCCAAAATACAAGATATGCATTACTTTCTAATCCACAATTAACATGCGTTGAAACTCCAATTTATGAAATTGGTAATATCGCAATGAGTAGATTAACTGAAGAAATGCAAGCTGAAGCTGAAGTTAAACCAGAATCAATCCTTGTTGATTATAAAATCATCTGGCGTGGTTCTACAAAATAAGCAATGATATAATAAAAGATAAAGTGATCATTTAAGAGAGATAATGGCTGGTGTAAATTATCATGTAGCTTTATTAATACGATTATGGAGCTTATACAAATTTAATAAATGAGTGCAAAAGAAAAACTTTTATTAAAAGTTTATATCTTTTGAACTAAGGTGGTACCACGTAGGGGTATAAAATAAAAATATTTTAAATATAAATATTTTAAATATTTTAAAACTACGTCCTTAGAGAAACAAACAATTAATGTTCTTTAAGGACTTTTATTATGGAAAAGAGGTAAATGAATATGAAATTATATGATGAATTAAAATGGAGAGGATTAATTAATGATGTATCATCTGATGAGGTTGAACATTTAATCAATGACACAAAGGTTAAATTCTATATTGGAACTGACCCTACTGGTGATAGTTTACATATTGGTCATTTCTCTTCATTCTTAATTTGCGAAAGATTAAAACGCGCTGGACACATTCCAGTAATATTAGTAGGTGGAGCAACAGGTTTAATTGGTGATCCTAAACCTTCAAAAGAAAGACCAATGATTTCTTATGAACAAGTTGATCACAATATTAAATGTTTAAAGGCACAAATTGAAAAAGTATTCCCAGGAGTTGAAATTGTAAATAATATTGATTGGTGTAAAGATATGAGTTTCTTAGATTTCTTAAGAGATTATGGAAAATATTTTAATATCAATTATATGTTAGATAAAGATATCATCAGAAGAAGATTAGATAGTGGTATCACATTTACTGAATTCTCATATATGATTATGCAAGCTTTAGACTTTGAATACTTATATAAAAACAATGGTGTAACAATGCAAATTGCTGGTCAAGACCAATGGGGTAATATTACTGCTGGTATTGAACTAATTAGAAAGAAAGATGAAAAAGAAGCACATGCTTTCACAATGCCATTAATCACAAAGGCTGATGGTACGAAATTTGGTAAAACTGAAGGTGGTGCTATTTGGCTAGATAAGTCTAAAACATCAAGTTATGAAATGTATCAATTCTTCTTAAATGCGGAAGATACAAAAGTAATTGATTATTTAAAGAAATTAACATTCTTATCTAAGGAACAAATTGAAGAATTAGAAGTATCACTTCAAAATGAACCACATCTTAGAAAAGCACAAAAAGCTTTAGCTGAAGAAGTTATCACATTCTTACATGGTCATGAAGAATATGAAAGAGCAGTTGCAATATCTGAAGCTTTATTTAAGGGTAATATTAAAGAATTAACATTAGATGAAATCTTAGTATGCTTCAAAGGACTTCCAAAAAATGAAGTAGAAAAGGAAGTAAATATTGTTGATGCACTTGTATTATGTCATGCAGCACAATCAAAACGTGAAGCAAGAGATTTCGTAAATGGTGGTGGTGTTTCAATCAATGGTGAGATTATCAAAGACATTACATTTACTGTTAGTGCTGATAATGCTTTTGGAAAAGAATATACTGTTCTTAGAAGAGGAAAGAAAAATTATTATTTATTAAAACATAATTGTTAAAATTTATTTAAATATATTGCAAATCTTAAAAAAATATTATATAATAAAATTATCATAGAGAAAGGATGAAAAAAATGTTAGCTAAAGAATTTCAAAAATTACCTAGATTAGTTCAATTCATTTTATTATTAATTCCAGGTGTAAACTGGATTACTGAAATCATTGTAAGAATTTCTGCAGTAATCGCAAAACCAGATTTATATAATGTTCTTGGTTTAGTTCTTGCTATTTTTGCAGGATTTATTCTTGGTTGGGTTGACTTAGTATGGGTATTATTATTTCAACATCTTTGTCTTGCAAAAGTGTGATCTAATAATAATAATTAGTACTTAAATAAAATTCTCCTTCAAATAGAAGGAGAATTTTATTTATATATTTTAATTATTATATTATATTGTTTTTTTAATATCTTTGTGGTAAAATACATAAAGAGGTTAAAGATATGATTAAATTATATACAGCACCAAGTTGCTTGTCTTGTAGAAAAGTTAAAAAATATTTTAAAGATCATAATATTCCTTTTATTGAAAAGAATATTATTTCAACTAAACTTACTAAAGATGATTTGTATAGAATGTTGATATCTTCAGAAAATGGATTTGAAGATATTATATCTACAAGAAGCAAGATAATAAAAGAAAATAATATAGATGTCAATAATATGAAATTAAATGAATTGATGGATTTTATTATTGATAATCCAACTATTCTTAAACGCCCTATTATTGTAAGTGATATGGAACTTCAAGTTGGCTATAATGTTGATGATATTACATTATTTTTACCACCTGAATTACGTGAATGTGAAAAGTGTTTTGATGATGACAAAGATTGTGATTACGCAAATTATATTCAATTTGAAGATAATATAAAAGAAAAAGGCTTAGATTAATAAGCCTTTTTAATTTATTTCTTTTAGACGAGCATATGCTCTTTGAATTTTCTTGTTTGATTTTTTATAATTGATATTTAAATCATTGATTAATTGGATAAATTCATCTTTACCTTGATGATATGATTTAGATGAATATTCAATTTCATAATCAGTAGTATCAAGATATGTACTCTTATCAATATTTAATACACCATTTGAATATGGTAAATATGTACGAAGAGTAGATAAACTCATAAAGTTCTTTAATTTTTGATCTTTGATTAATTTATTTAATTCATCAGCAATTTCAGGAATATCAATTACACCAGTCCTTTTGATTTCTTCAAATTTAGCTTTATCGATTACAACAGTTTTAACATCAATGTTGTAACCTTTTTTTCTTTTATATGTTAAAGAGATATCATCGCGTTCTCTTACACGCACAGATACATCAAGTGCTTTTAAAGAGAAACGAACTGTATCAAAGTAATGGTTTGTTTGAAAATCTTGTTTGCTTCCTTTGAATTGTTTAATCAAACGATCATATTCTTCTTTTGTTATTAAACTTTTAAATTCAACATCTGTATTTTTTTCCATAATGTTCACCTTTATAAATAAGCTATATTTATTAACTTTTTATATTATACACTATTTTTTTAAAAATGCAATATAAATCGCACTTTTTTTATTAGATATATATAAATATTCTATGTATTGTATAATAATCAATTCTGTGGTATAATATTATTGATGGGAGAAGGAAATAATGGACACTAAAAATTTTGAATGGGCTACGTTTTTACAACCCTATGAATTTGCAGTTACTAATTTTTTAACAAAGCTTCAATTCATTAAAAAACAATATACCAGTCAAGGTATTAAAAATCCAATTGAGGATATTACGGGACGTGTTAAATCTCCAGCTAGTATTATGGAAAAACTAGAAAGATTAAATATGAATTTTGAAGAGGTTAGGGATTTAACAGATATTGCTGGTATAAGAATTACTTGTAAATATATTCAAGATGTATATGATATCTATAATATTTTAAATAGTAGAAAGGATATTAAAATAGTTTTAGTCAAAGATTATATTAAATATCCTAAACCATCTGGATATAGATCTCTACATTTAATTGCGAAATATAATGCAGAAACAATAAATGGCCAAATGCCAGTTTATATGGAGTTTCAAATTAGAACTCTTGCAATGCACTTGTGGGCAAGTATTGAACATTCTTTAAAATACAAATATTATCAAAGCATTCCTCAATCTTTAAGAAATAGATTGACTGAAGCATCAAAGATTGCGTATGATCTTGATGTTGAAATGAGTAAGGTTAAGAGTGATATGGATTCTTTTGAACAGGATCAAGAAAGAAAACCATTAGAAGAAAATTTCTTAGATGATTGGTTTAAAATAAATAATCACATAAAATAAAAGAGGTACTTATTAATACCTCTTTTACTTTTCTAATATTTTATCAACAATTCCATAATTTAGCGCATCACTTGCAAACATATAATTATCTCTATCTGTATCTTTTTCAATAGTAGCTAAATCTTGTCCAGTAAGAGATGCTAAAATTGTGTTCATTTTTTTCTTTATCTCTAAGATATGTTTAGCAGCAATTTCAATTTCTGTTGCTTGACCATGAGCTCCACCAAGTGGTTGATGAATCATTACTTCACTATTAGGTAGAGCATAGCGTTTACCCTTTGTACCTGCTGCAAGTAAGAATGCTGCCATTGATGCACACATACCAACACAGATTGTGGAAACATCACATTTAACTAGATTCATTGTATCAAAGATTGCCATACCAGCACTAATTGATCCTCCTGGTGAATTGATATAAATTGAGATATCTTTTTTATCATCTTGGGCTTCTAAGAATAATAGTTGTGCAATAATAGAATTAGCTAAATCATCATTGATTTCGCCATTCAACATAATTATTCGATCTTTAAGTAATCTTGAATAAATATCGTAACTTCTTTCTCCTTGACTTGTTCTTTCAATTACAATTGGTGTATAGTACATATTGACCTCCAAAATTTTATATATTTATAATACACTAAAACACGTTTTTAGTCAACTTATTAGTATTTAAGTTCTTGATTATTTTAAAAACAAGTGATATAATAATTATAACTTGTTGATAAAGAAGTAGTAATATAGTGATGTTATTAAAAGAGAGAAATACATTTGGTGAAAGTATTTTATTAAATAGCTATATGAATTCATCTTTGGAGAGGCTCTAATAAAGCCCGGTATGCACCGTTATTTGCGATAATGAGGAAAACAATATATTGTTTTTGAATAAAGGTGGTACCACGTGATTTAAATCTCGTCCTTAAAATAATTATTATTTTAAGGATTTTTTTATTAGGAGGAAAATATGGGTGAAAATAATAATGAATTAGATATCTTAAAAGAAAGTGCTAAAGAAGAAATTAGTAATGCGCAAAATGAACAAGACTTAAATAATTTGAAAGCTAATTATTTAGGAAAGAAATCAAGACTTTCTGAAATCATGGCAAGCATGAGAGAATTATCAATTGAAAAGAAAAAAGAATTAGGTCAAAAAGCTAATGAATTTAGAACAAAGATTGAAGAATTTGTAGAAAACAAAAGACAAGAATTGTTGGAAAAATTAATTGATGCTAAACTTAAAAATGATGCTATTGATGTAACAATGCCTGCAAAGAAATTTAAAACAGGTAAATTAAATCCTTTAACACAAACTATTAGAGAGTTAGAAGATGTTTGTACAGGTATGGGATTTATGGTCGAAGAAGGACCTGAAGTTGAAGAAGACTTATATAATTTTGAATTATTAAATTTACCTAAGGGACACCCTGCAAGAGAAATGCAAGATAGTTTCTATATTGATGAAAACACATTACTTAGAACTCATACATCTCCAGTACAAGCAAGGACTTTACTTAAGAGTAAAGGCCAACCAATTAAAATCATTTGTCCTGGTAAGGTATATAGAAGAGATAATGATGATGCTACACATTCACATCAATTCATGCAATGTGAGGGCTTAGTTGTTGGTGAAAATGTAACAATGGCTGATTTAAAAGGAACTTTAGTTAAAATATGTAGTCATGTATTTGGATCAGATTTAAGAGTTAGATTCCGTCCATCATTCTTCCCATTCACAGAACCATCAGTAGAAGTTGATGTTGAGTGCTTCAAATGTCATGGTGATGGCTGCAACTTATGTAAGGGCAGTGGTTGGATTGAACTTCTTGGTGGTGGTATGGTACATCCTAATGTGTTAAAGATGTGTGGATATGATAGTGAAAAATATCAAGGCTTCGCATTCGGTATTGGAATTGAAAGACTTACAATGATGAAATATGGAATTGATGATGTTAGAAACTTTTACATCGATGATGAAAGATTCATAAATCAATTCTAGGGGGTTATTATGAGAGTTAAATTAGAATGGCTAAATGCACTTGTTGATTTAACAGGTTTATCACTTGAAGATATCGTTAATACAGTAAGCTT
>JAEEHM010000092.1 GCA_016280895.1 Bacillota bacterium | reverse complement strand
GAGGAAGCAACTCCTGCTGAAGAAGAACAACCAGTTGAGGAAGAAGTTCCTGCTGAAGAAGAACAACCAGCTGAGGAAGAAGCTCCTGCTGAAGAAGAACAACCAGCTGAAGCAGAAGCTCCTACTGAAGAAGAGCAACCAGCTGAAGAAGAAGCTCCTGCTGAAGAAGAACAACCAGCTGAGGAAGAAGCTCCTGCTGAAGAGGATGATGGCCAAGAAGTTTCTGAAGAAGATTTAGCTTCTGATGGCGTTACAAATGATGAACCTTCTGAAGATGAAGGCGAAGAATCTGAAGAAGAATTAGCTGCTGAAGAAGCTGAAGCAAAAGAAAAGAAACAAAAGACTATTTACCATGTATCTAAACGTGATAATAACGGAAGAGAATGGAAAGTCTTCAAACAAGGATCTAAGAAAGTAATTAAATTATTTGGAACACAAAAAGAAGCTTTAGATTATGCTAAACAAATAGCTAAGAATAAGAATGATGGTTCATATGTATTATTACATGGCTTAGATGGTAAAATGAGAAAATATTAATTCTCATGAATAAAAGCCTTCCTAATTATAGGAAGGCTTTTTATAATGAAATTAAAAAGGATTCTATTTAGAATCCTTATTTTTCTTATTTAATATTTTAATTTTAAAACTTAATAATTCAATAATTTGTGCAGGAACTCCTAGAATAAATAATAACCAGATATTCTTTTGGAAAATTACTAATATTAGATAAATTAATAAAAGTAATGACCAAGTAAATCCTGATAACATAAAGAATCTTTGAATACGTCTTCCCCAAATACATGCAAAAATAAATGCGATTAAGAAAGATAAAGGAATTGCTGCAATATAACAAAGCCATGTACGTTCAGTTCCAACTTGGCTTAAGATAATATGTGCAATGATTGCAAATATCCAAACTGATAGAACAGATACAGCAGCAATTAATAGATGATTCTTATGCATACTTTTTATTTTATCTTCATTTTGAAGATTTGCTTGAATAAGTTCTTCATCTTTATGTTCAGCAAGTAGAAAATCAATTGTTACTCCAAAGAAATCAGCCATTTCTTTAAGCATATAAATATCTGGCATTGATTCTGATCTTTCCCATTTACTAATAGCTTTATCGGAATAATTTAGTTTTTTAGCTAAATCAGCCTGAGTATAATTGATTGATTTTCTTAACTTTATTAAGTTTTTAGAAAAATTTATTTTATAATCTACCATATTTTACACCTATAATTATTATACCAAATATGACTATTTTTTTCAAGCAATATTATCTTATCATCATCAATAATAAAAGTTTTAGACTGGAAAAACATTATTATTTGTGATATAATATTATAGATTTAAAAAAGGAGAAAAAACATGAAAATAGCAATTTCAGCTGAAAGTACAATAGATATGCCAAAAGAATTGTTGGATCAGTTTGATATTCATACTGTTCCATTTACTATCCTTTTAGGTGATAATGCAAGATTGGATGGAGAAATTAAACCTCAAGAAATCTTTGATTATGTTTATGAAACAAAAGTTTTACCTAAAACTAGTGCAGTCAATGAATTTCAATTTGAAGAGCACTTTAAAAAATTATTAGAAAACTATGATGCAATCATCCATTTTTCTATTTCAAAAACAATGAGTTCAGCATATGATAATGCTTGTAGAGTTGCTAAAGAATTAAAAAATGTGTATGTTATTGATTCAATGAGTTTATCAACTGGTATTGCTCTTCAAGCAATCTATGCTAAAAAATTAGCTGATAAAGATTATAATGTAGAAGAAATAGTAGAAAAGGTAAAAAAGAGAATACCATATGATCAAGCAAGCTTTATTTTAAGTAGACTTGATTATCTATATAAGGGTGGAAGATGTAGTGCCCTTGCATTAATTGGTGCTAATATTTTAAGATTGCGTCCACAAATTATTGTTAAAAATGGTAAAATGGAACCTCATAAAAAATTTAGAGGTAACTATTCCACTAATGTCATCAAATATGTTGATGCAACACTTGAGGAATTCAATAATCCAGATAAAGAAAATATTTTTATCACATATTCATCTGCTAGCAAAGAAACAGTTGATGAAGTATATAAAATATTAAAAAATAAAGGATTTAAGAATATTTATGTTACAACTGCCGGTGGTACAGTATCATCACATTGCGGTGAACATTGCTTAGGAATTTTATATTTTAATGATGGTGAACAAAACGACTAATATTTAGTCGTTTTGTTATTATATTACTTGCATTTATTTTTTAAAAGATATATAATATATGTGTAAATACACATATATTATTGAAAGGATATAATTATCATGGATAAAGATGAATTATTATTAAGAACATCTGAGTTTTATAAAGCCTTATCTGACTTTACAAGATTCAAAATTGTTTACGCTTTACTTAGTAGTGAAAAAAATGTAAATGAAATTGAAAAAGAAGTAAACATGAGTCAAACTGCTGTTTCATATCAATTGAAGACTTTACGTCAAAGTCGTCTTGTAAAATATGAAAGAAGAGGACAAAATGTTTATTATTCAATTGATGATGAACATATTAATCAAATTGTTGAAACTACTCTTGAACATATAAAGGAGAAGATGTAATATGATTAAACAAACATATCATTTTGACCAATTGACTTGTCATGAATGTGCCAAGGAAATTGTAGAATTAATTGAATCATTAGATTATATTTCCAATGTTTACATTGATTATGATACTAATAATATCACAATAGAATCAAGAAAGGCTCTAACAAAAGAAGAAGTTGAAAAGATGATTAATAATATTGTGCTAAAGGATCATGAAACTAAACACCTAGCACTTTTAAATAACTTACAAAATATTGTAACTGATGAATATGAATTTGAAGATATTGATTGTCCAAATTGTGCTTTAAAGGTTGAACAAGCACTAAATAAAGAAAAAACAATTTATGAAGCAAGAGTTAATTATTTAAGTAAAAAGGTTATAATTAAACATTTAAATAATATTGAAATTTATAATATAGCTTCTAAAATTGTTTCTACATCTGAACCTGGTGCAAAACTAATTAAAATTGATGATAATGAAGAAAAATCTTGTGAATGTCATCACGAACATCACCACGATGAAGAAGAGTGTGAATGTCATCATGAACATCATCACCATGATGGAGAAGAATGTGGCTGTCATCATCATGATGACGATGAATGCGAATGTGTAAATAATGATAATAAGCATGAACATATATTGGAAACTGATGCTGATACATTGGTAACACTTTATGATGTAGAAGATATTGATTGTGCTAATTGTGCTGCTAAGATTGAAAGAAACTTAAATAAACAAGCTAATATCATAGAAGCAAGTGTCAATTTCATTGGCAAAAAGATTATTGTTAAACACAAAAAGGGTACTGATGTTTTAAAAACTGTTAAAAAGGTTTTGAAAGCAACTGAACCTGATGCTTATATTGTTGAAAATAAAGAACAACAAAAGAGTAAAAAAGACACAATTAAAAGAATAATCCTTATTATTGGTGCTATTTTATTTGCGTGCGGTTTAGTTGTTATGCATATTGGTGATGAAGAAATAACTTCTAATTTAGGTCTTAATGAGCCTATTTTACAAGGATCTTTATACACAATATTGCTTTATTGTACATTTATACCTGCTTATATTTGTTTAGCATATGATTTAATATATAAATCAATAATTGGTATTGTTAATAAAGATTTCTTTAATGAATCTCTATTAATGGTAGTTGCATCGCTAGGTGCTCTATGCTTATCTTTCTTTGGTGAAAATGAATTTATTGAAAGCTGTGCTGTTATTTTACTTTATAAGGTAGGAGAATATTTCCAATCAAGGGCTACTGATAGAAGTAAAAACGCTATTAAAGAATTAATTGAAATGAAGAAGGATACTGTTACTTTAAAAAATGGTACAGTAAAGAATGTTAAGGAAGTCAAAGTTGGAGAAGTTATCACAATTAAAGTAGGTGAACAAGTACCACTAGATGGAATTATCAAAAGTGGAGAAACAAATATTGATACAAAGGCCTTAACAGGTGAAAGTATACCAGTTTTTGCTGGTATTGGTGAGGAATTACTATCTGGTTCTATCAATTTAACAAAGGTCATTGATGTAGAAGTAACTAAGGTCGATGAAGAATCAACAATGACAAAGGTTTTAAAACTTGTTGATGAAGCAACAAATCAAAAATCTAAGCAAGAAGAATTCATTACTAAATTTGCTCGTATTTATACACCACTTGTTTTAAGTATAGCATTAATTGTTGCCACAATTGAGGCTATTACGGGCTTTGGTATTCCTGCTGGTATGGGTAGAATTAGTGGTGCCTTAACTAATTTATTCTCAATTTTAGTTATTTCATGTCCATGTGCCTTAGTAATATCAATTCCACTTGGATATTTTGCTGGTATTGGTAGATTTTCAAAGAGTGGAATATTAGTAAGAGGTGGAAATTATATTGAAGCTTTAGCTAATGCGAAAACATTCGTATTTGATAAAACAGGTACAATCACAAAAGGTAATTTCAAAGTTGCTAATATTTATCCAGCATTAAATCACACTAAAGAAGAGGTCTTATCACTTGTTGCAAAGGCTGAACAATTCTCAATGCATCCAATTGCGAATGCTATTAATGATGCTTATGATCAAAAAGATAAAGAAATTGATAATGCATCAGTTGAAGAAGTTAGTGGTGGTGGAATGGTTGTAACATATGAAGATAAGACTTTGTATGTTGGAAATGATAAATTGATGAAT
>JAEEHM010000091.1 GCA_016280895.1 Bacillota bacterium | reverse complement strand
TATTATTAAAAATGCAGTTGATTTTGGTGATATTACTGTAAAAGAAGTGTATACAAAGAAAGAAAATATCATCGCTTTAGATATTAATAAATGTAAGACGGAATATGTAAAGAAATTTATCAGTGAAATTCCTTATTCCAGAATACCTATTTATGATGGAAATATTGATAATATCATTGGTGTTTTACATGTTAAAAATTATTTACATGACTTATTCAAAAATAAGAAGACGACAGTTCGTCAATCGATGATGAAACCATATTTTGTATCGCCAAGAATGTCAATTGATGATTTATTTGAAGGCTTTAAAAAGAATAAAACTCATATTGCGATCATCAAAGCGAACAAACATACTCTTGGTATGGTAACAATGCAGGATATATTAGAAGAATTAGTTGGTAATATTGATGAGGCTGATACTTCCCAAAATAAGGAGGTATTGCACTAATGAATAAAGTTATCGCAATTATCTTACTTGTCCTTTTAGTATTGTTTTCAGCATTTTTCTCTGGTAGTGAAATTGTGTATGCGAAAGTTAACGCAATCAAACTGGAAAAAGAAGCAAAAAATGGTAAAAAGAAATATCAATCTGCATTAAAGCTTGTTAATAATTATCCAGCTTTACTTTCAACAATTTTAGTTGGTAATAATTTAGTTAATATTGCAGCATCTTCAATAGCAACAGTGCTAGCAATGGAATTATGGCCTGAATATGGTGCTACAATTGCGACATTTGGTATGACTGTAATTATTCTAATATTTGGTGAAATCTTGCCTAAGACGATTTTTCAAACATATAATTACTCTTTATCAATTATTTTTGCACCGATTATGCATTTCTTGAATTTCATTTTTAAACCAATTGTGTTTATATTCACTAAAATTGTGAATTTCTTATCAAAGATGTGGACTCCAAAGGAAGAAGTTCCAACTGCAACTGATGAAGAATTAATCAATATGGTTGATGAAATTGAAGATGAAGGCTATATTGATGAAGATACAGGTGATTTAATTAAATCCGCAATTGATTTCAAAGATGTTGATGCATATGAAATCATGCAACATCGTGTCGATGTCTTTGCATTTGATATTGAAGATGATGTAAAAGAATTAATTAATGATGAAAATATCTTCAACTATTCAAGAGTTCCTGTATATGAAGAATCAATGGATAATATCATTGGTGTCTTATCTACTAAATCTTTATTAATTAAGCTTTTAAAGAAAGAAAAGATTGATACCAAAACAATCAAATCAATGTTGACTCAACCTTTATATATTCACAAAACTAAATCTGTATCATCGCTATTACATGAATTTAAAGCAACTCATACTCATATTGCGGTTGTAAAAGATGAATATGGTGGAACAATGGGTATTGTGACTTTAGAAG
The DNA here is from genome assembly GCA_016280895.1 of Bacillota bacterium. Lineage (GTDB taxonomy): Bacteria > Bacillota_I > Bacilli_A > ML615J-28 > CAG-698 > RGIG3506. Next base: position 2,063 of record JAEEHM010000091.1, on the reverse strand, counting down.
ATGTCTTAGAAGAATTAGTTGGTGAAATATGGGATGAAACTGATAAAGTTGAAGAAGAGCTAAAACAAAGAGATGAAAACACCTATGTTGTCGATGGTGATATGAATATCTATGATCTTTTTGAAACATTAGAATATGAAAATGAAGATTTTGATACTGAATATACGACTGTTGGTGGTTTTATAACTGAAAAACTAGATGAATTCCCTAAAAAGAATGATTTTATCATCTTTGAAAATTTCAAATTTACTGTACTTAAGGTCGATGATGACGGTATGAGAGTAGAAAAAGTTAAAGTTGAAGTCTTAGAAAAAGAAGATGATGAAGAAAAATAGAATGAAAAAGATTGAAAATGTTTATTTCAATCTTTTTTTATGCTATAATATGTTTGTAAAGAGGAGATAGTTATGAAAATAAAAAGAATTATTTTAATTGTTTTACTATTTATTGCATCATTTTTAATGTTTGGATGTAAAAATGATGATGGAAAAAAAGAACAAGAAGATGAAAAGAAGATTTATTTTGATACTGAAGAAGTAGAAATAATTGTTGGAGAAGATTATATTGTTTCTATTAATCTTAAAAATGTAAGTGGTGATGCAACATATAGTGCATCTAATGACAATATTGAAGTAAGTGGACCTTCTATTAAAGGTTTAAAAGAAGGTGAAAGTATCCTTACTGCAACACTTAATTTTGAAGGCCTTGATTATACTGCTACATTAAAGGTTAAGGTTTTACCAATTCCAGTTACATCAATTGAAATTAGTGGTAAAGATAAAATGATTGCTGCTAATGAAAGATTAAATAATCAAACATTAATTGCTAATGTATTACCTGCTAAGGCTGGTTCGAAAGAATTAAATTGGACATCTTCAGATGATACAATTGCAACAGTTACTAATAAGGGCTATGTACAAGCGTTAAAGGCTGGTGAAGTTACTATTACTGCAACATCAGTAATTACTCCATCTGTTAGTGCAACTTTTAAAATTACAATAGTTGATACTGATACAGCTGCTCCAGTAATCACTCTTGAAGAAGGAACAGAAAATGTAAGTGTTAAAATTGATGAAAAATATAATTTACTTTCTGGCGTCACTGCAATCGATGATTTTGAAGGTAATATCAGTGATAAAATTGAAGTTGATACATCTAATTTCAATAAATATGTTCCTGGAACATATGAAGTATTTTATAATGTTAAAGATGAGGCAGGTAATGAAGCTGTGAAAGTTAAAAGAACTTACACTATTGTATATGACTCATATGTACAATTTATTGGCCATGCTGGTTGTTATTATGGTTTAATGAATTCTGAAGAAGCATTTATTAATGCTGGTAAACGTGGCTACCAACTTGTAGAATGTGATCTAAAACAAACTTCTGATGGTGTATTCGTATTATCACATGATGATGATTTCAATGGTACAGCTATTAATTCTGTAACATATGCTAATCTAAAAAATATTACTAAGACATCAACTCGTGGTGGTGTTGAATATACTACAAGTATTTGTACATTAGAACGTTATTTAGAAATCTGTAAAGAATATGGCATGAAAGCTGTAATCGAACTTAAATACTCTAATGGTATTAATAATAATAGCCAATCAAGAATGCAAGCTTTAATGGATGAAATTGAAAGATGTGGCATGTTAGAAGAAGTTGTATTCTTAGGAAGCCAATATAATTGTTTGATATGGGTCAAAGAACATGGATATGATTATATTCCTTGTCAATATTTAGTAAATTCAATTGAATCTGCTACATATTTAGAAAGATGTAATACATATGATTTAGACATTAGCTTCAATATTGATCCATCTAATTCTAATTCAACTGATTGGATTATGAGATATTTAGATGCAGGACATAAGGTTGCATGTTATACATTCAGTCAATATTCAACAGCTGAAACACTACAATCTTGGATTAATTTGAATTTAATTGATTATTTCACTTGTGATGTTTTAACTGCATGTGATGTTACACTTCCAAAAGCAAAAGAAGTGGAAGCAAAAACAAGATATAATGTTAGATTCTATGATTGGAATGATACT
>JAEEHM010000090.1 GCA_016280895.1 Bacillota bacterium | reverse complement strand
AAGATGCATATCGTGGTGTAGATAAGAAAGATTTACCATTAACTGAAAGCTTAGAAACTACAATTGAAAGAGCTGTTCCTTTCTTTGAAGAAGTAATTAAAAAAGATATGCTTGCTGGAAAGAGAGTAATTGTTGCTGCACATGGTAATTCACTTCGTGCTTTAGTTAAATATTTTGATAATTTAAGTAAAGAAGAAATCATCGGTGTTAATATTCCTACTGGTGTTCCACTAGTATATGAATTTGATGAACAATTCAATGTGTTAAATAAATATTATTTAGGTGACCAAGAAGCTTTACAAGCTAAAATGAATGCCGTTGCTAATCAAGGCAAGAAAAAATAATTAAGGAAAGAGAATTCATATTTTGATATGAATTCTCTTTTTTTTATTGTTTATTATTTTTCTTTTTGATATAATAAGTATATTAGGAGAAAAATTATGAGTATTAGTGATGGATTATATTTAAGTGCAGCGATTATATGTCTTGCAATGCTGGCATATAGACCATTTAAAAAATATAAAATAACAACTGAAAGAAGAATAGTAACATTAATATTACTTGATCTATTTATTGCAAGTATTGTTTCTGTATTGAGTTCTTTCTTTGAATATCTTGGATTTTCAAATATGTTACTTATAAAGAATATTGAAGTTCTTATTTACTTTATTTTCCATACCCTACTGGCACCGATGTTTTCTATTTACATAATGATGATAAGTGGTAGTGCTAAAAATAGAACAAATAAGTTTTATCTTTTATTCTTCTTGCCTTTGATAATCGCAGAAATATTGGTATTAATTACACCATTTACAGGTATTGTATATCATCATGAAGTATTAGATACTGGTGAAATTGTATATAATCGTGGATATGGTATTATTTATTTATATGTGATAGCAGTTATTTATTTTGTTATTGGTATAATGGGCTTGTTTAAAACAAGAAAGATAATTACTTTAAATATCTTTTCCGGAGTTCTAACATTCTTAGCTATTGTAGTAGTTGGTATTGTGTTACAAGCACTTATCAAAGAATTTGAAATAGAATCCTTAATGGAAGCTATTGCGTTAGCTGGATTTATTATGATTATTGATAGTAATGATGGATATTATGATGCTGTAACTCGTATTCCAAACAGAGAAGCATATAAACGTAATATCAATCTATATCACCGATATGGATATCATTATAGTGTAATCAATATTAGAATATTGAATTTAACTTATTATAATCAGTTTATATTAAATGAAGACTACAATGAATTATTGAATCGAATTACTAAGAAATTAAAAAATATTGCACCTGCAAGTGCTGAAATATATAAATATGATCGTTCGACTTTCATTATTTTAATACCTGGTAGAGATAATAATGATAAAGAAGTATTAAATAAGGTAATTGAATTCTTTAATTTAACATTCTATGCAGCTGGTATTAATATTGATTTCCAAACTGTTATATCACTTGCTCATGTTCCAAAGGAATTAAGATTCCCAGAAATTCATTACAGACTTGCTGAATATGAACCAAGTAAGACTCAACAAATGACAGTACTAAAGGGTAAAGACCTAGACTTCTTAAGAAGAAATGCATGGATACAAGAAGCAATTCAAAGATCAATTAAGAATAATTCTTTCTTAATCTTATATCAACCAATATGGGATAAGGATACAAGACGTATTACATCATGTGAAGCTTTATGTCGTATAAAGGATGCTGAGCTTGGTATCATTGAACCTAATGAATTCATTAAGATTGCGGAAGAGAGTGGAATAATTGTTGAATTAGGTGATGCTATCTTTGAAAGAGTTTGTCAGGATATCGTTAATTATCGACTTGATAAGATTAGTGTAAGAAATGTTGAAATTAACTTATCTACTTATCAATTAGTATCTGTTGATTTTGTTAATAAAATAAAAGCAATCGCAGAAAAATATCGTGTAATGCCATCGATGATTAATCTTGAAATATCAGAAACATCAAATGCATTAAGTACTAAGAGCTTCCAAAATCTTATAAAAGCAATTGGTGATGCTGGTTTCTCATTATCGCTTGATGATTATGGTACATCTGCATCTAATATTGCAAGTGTTGTTGCTACTAAATATAAAAATATTAAGATTGATTCTAGTATTTTGTGGCAATCTAATGCTGATAAGAATATTAAATTATTGCTTGAAACTACCATTAAAACATTCAGAAGTATTGGTTGCAATGTTGTACAAGAAGGTGTTGAAACTATGGAACAATACAAGCTTGTTACTGAAGCTGGTGCTAATTTAATCCAAGGTTATTTAATATCTAAACCAATTCCTATTGCTGATTTTGCGAGATTTGCGCAAAGCTATGTTGAGGTAAAAATTAGTGGAAAATAATCAATTTATTAGAAGCGAAATGCTTTTTGGAAAAGAAAAGATTGATTTATTAAAAAACAAAAAAATTGCCATCTTTGGACTTGGTGGTGTAGGTGGATATGTACTTGAAGCACTTTCTAGAATGGGTATATCTAATTTTATCTTAGTTGATAATGATAAAGTTAATATTTCCAATTTAAATCGTCAAATTCTTGCTACCTATGATTCAATTGGTAGATATAAAACTGATGTTGCTAAAGAAAGAGTATTATCTATTAATAGTAATGCTAATGTTGAAATATATAATCTTTTCTATTTAAAAGAAAATGCTGACTTAATTGATTTAAGCAAGTGTGATTATGTTGTTGATGCTATTGACACTATTAGTGCAAAAATTTATTTAGTAGAAATCTGTAATTCATTAAATATTCCGATTATTTCATCAATGGGTGCTGGTAATAAGATAGATCCAAGTAAGATAAAGATTTGTGATTTGTTTAAAACTGAAAACGATCCTTTAGCTAAAGTAATGCGTTACGAACTGAGAAAATTAGGTATCAAGCATCTAAAGGTTTGTTTCTCAAATGAGATTGCGTGCAATCAAGAAAAAGTAATAGACGAAAACACAAAGAAGGCTATTCCAGCATCTTGTGTATATGAAGTTGGAATATTTGGCTTTATGATTGCAAGTGAAGTAATAAAAGATTTAATAAAATAGAATGAGTATTCATTCTATTTTTTCTTGCAATATTAGTAGACTATTTTAGACTTTTTATGTATAATATATATATGTGTGTGGAGGATAAATATGAAAATTAAAAAATGTTTATATTTTTTATTATTTATATTTTTATTCATCTTAGTATCAAATTATCTAGATTTGAAAGTATATGCAGTAACAGAAACATATGAATATGATGGTACTGAATATAGTTTTACTTATGAAAATAATGGTGCAGCTGCTTCTAGTTTTACATTTGATAGTGAAACGGGTTTAATGAGTTTTGATCAAATTGAAGTAGAAATAGCATATGATAATAAGTCATATAAAATAAAAGGTAATCAAGAAAAGAATACTTTATATATAAGTGATTTAAGCAATGTGGAAGAATTCTATAATCATAAAGATAAAGCACTTAATATTATTAATGATGAAAATTTATATAATGTTGATGAGGAAAGAGAATATATAATTGAAGAATTAGCTAATGTATATTATGATGTTGGTATATCAATAGATGAAAATAAGCATGAAATTACTGGTAGATATTCATCATTTGTAGCTAATGTTATGATGAATAAAAAAAATATATTTTCTGATTTAACTAGAGATGATTTAGAAACAATAAAAACTTTAGTTTATGCTACATATGATTTAGATGAAGATGGACTTGATTCTATATTTGTGTCTGATTTAGGATATGAGAAAGTTGAAGATTATATAGAAGATATCAATTATAAAATCATGTTTGAAGAAAATAGAGAATATACTCTTGATAATTTAAAAGCTAAAATTAGACATCATGATAGCGAAGATATTTATAGTATTATTGATGATGCTGTATCACAAATGAGTGCCCTTGAATATTATCCTAATAGCGATGATATGTATGCATTATATGAATCGCTTTGTAATTCGCTTTATGATATACAAGCAATCACTGAGGAAAGTATTTTATTCTTCCAAGAAAGAGTTAGATTTTATAATTATTTTTCAGAATTATATGAAAAAGCAAAATCAAATAATACCTATGATGAAGATGGATTGAATGCATTAAGTGAATATATTCAAGAATATAGTGGATATGTAGATGGTGCAGAAGAATATAGTCAAGTTGTGAATTATAAGCAAGAATTAATAGATAAAATTAATACTATTCCAATTAAACAAATTGAATCGGAAAAAGGAAAGGTTAGTGTCGATGGAACTTTAAGTTCTGATGCTACTCTAACAATTACTGAGGCTGAAAATAAGGGTAATAGTGATAAGGCTTATGATATATCAATTGATGCTAGTGATACAAGTGATGGTAACACTTATAATGTTGAAATATACGATGTAGATTTAAGATATGCTGATATTGAAGTATACCGTATCTATAATGGTAAAAAAGTTAAATTGCATAGTGAATATGTAAATAATTGTGTTCGCGTTGAAACTGATACTTTAGGTACAATTTATATAGCAAGAAAAGTAAATGCACCTTGGGGACAAATGACTATCGTATTTGGTGTTTTATTTTCTTTATTAATTGGCACAATAATATTCTTTAGTGTGGATGGTAAAAAACATGAAAGAAGAATATAATGTTAAAGATTTAGCCACAAATAATATTCCTAATGAATTTGATAACATTACGGAATATGGTCCCCTAGATCATGTAGATAGTGCTAAAGAATATGGCACAGCACATGTAGAAGTTAAAAAGAAGACTAAAGAATTAAGTACGGTTGAAAAAACAACTAACTTAATTAAGTCAATTAATATTGCTGCTGCAGCTACAGGTGTTACTGCTGTTGTTGTTGGTGCTGTTTTAGTATTGAATGTTGTTGATACTGGTGTTAAATTAAAAGATTATAATATCAATTTTGAAATAGTAGAAGCATCTGAAAATAATGTATTCTATGCTGTTGATGTTGGTGATATTGATAATCTAGAAATTAAAATATACAATGATGGTTATGAATATACTGTCAAAGCAGAACCTGGTATGAATGAAGGTGTCTTTGAAGAATTAGAAAGTGACACTGAATATAAACTTGCTGTTTGCGATAAGGGCAAGGTTGTTGATGAAGTAAAAGTTAAAACATATGAATATGTTGAAAGTTTTGCGACAGCAATAGAAGATATTACGGTTGATTATGAATGTAAATGTAATGTCGATGGTTATTTTCATTTTAAGATAAATTATGAAGATAATTATGGTGCTTATTATAATTTTGAAGCATATCTGATGGATGAATATGAAAATACATCTTATTGTAGTTTTTCATATCCTTATAATAATGAACAAATAATTGATATTACAGAAATACATGGAAATGAAAGTCCAGCTCGATTTGTGGTAACATGTATGCGCGATGGCGAAACATATACACTAATTGAAGTGGATGTCTATATTTAATATGAGGTGAATTATGAAAGCAAAAACAAAAAAACAAACTATTAAAGTATTAATTATATTAGGATTAATGCTACTTATTACTGTTGCAGTTATGGTATATCAAGATTATCTAACTGCAGAAGGAAGTGTATTTTTCACAAATGATTTAGGTAATTCAGTATTGAATGCGATTTGGAAAAAGATTCCAGCAATTATTATTTCTTTCCAAATAATCACAATTGCGGCACTTGCTATTTTCTTAATTAATATTATCTTACCTAAATTGTTCCAAAAAACAAATCGTCAAAAAACAATCATTAGTTTAATGAAGAGTTTAATTAAATGGGTAATTATCATTATCACAATTCTTCTTGTATTGAATGCGTTTGGTGTTGATACATCTACACTTCTTGCAAGTGCTGGTATTTTAGCTCTTGTTATAGGTTTAGGTGCACAAAGCTTAATTGCTGACATCATTGCTGGTTTCTTT
>JAEEHM010000089.1 GCA_016280895.1 Bacillota bacterium | reverse complement strand
GTTGAAGATAAATATGCAAAGCAGTCTAAGCTTCTTGTGCAGTCAACCATATTTTTAGATTGATAGAAATCTTCACCAGAAAATTCAGCTAAATATTTAACAACCTTCTTTTGATATTTTAAATCAGCATTAATACCAGTACCAATAACAGTACCACCTAAATTAACTTCTAACAAGCCTTGCATTGCTTGGGTAATTCTTTTAATATCACGCTCAGTTCCATGTTCTATTGCTTTAAAAAGTTCTCCATATGTAACAGGAACACAATCCTGAAGGTGAGTTTTAGATATTGTAACAACATCCTTATATTTAGAAGCTAAATCTCCATAACAATTGGCTAACTTTTTCATTTCAACTAATAATCTTTTTGTTAAAAAGATCGATGCAATCTTACCAGCAGTAGGAATAACATCATTAGTAGATTGACAAAAATTCACTTGATCAATTGGATGAATTGGTGAATAAGTACCTTTTTCAAATCCAAGCATTTCATTAGCTCTATTAGCAATAACCTCATTAGCGTTCATATTCATACTAGTACCAGCGCCACCTTGTACTAAATCAGTAATGAATTGACCATGTAATCTTCCATTAAAGATTTCATCGCATGTCAAACTAATCACATCACGTAAATTCTTAGGGAGTAATCCAGCATCACAATTAGCATATGCAGCAGCTTTTTTAACAACTGCAATTCCTTTAATCATTTGACGTGATATTGGTCTTTTCGCAATATCAAAATTCTCTTTTGATCTTAATGTTTGAATACCATAATAGGCTTCGTATGGTATTTCTCTTTCTCCTAAATCATCTCTTTCTATTCTTGTTTTCATATCATCACCATTTTCTTTCTTATTATTAATTATATTGTTTAATACTAATTTTGTCAATATAAAAATACAGCATCATTTTTTATGATGCTGTACAATATTAGTTAAACAAGTTAATGAAAATAGTATTTAACTGCAATATTTTGTATACAATCTTAATCACGCCATTGAGCTCAATAAATACTCTATAGGTTTACAAACATTGTCGTTCAAATGGAAGGACTTTGCATGTTCTAGCCAGCGCCAACTTGATCTGCCTACTATTACGCATGTATCTAAATCAAAATAGTATTTCACAGTGATACAATTAACATTATCAGCGCTAATATTAATATAAATATTCTGTTTTTCGATTTCTATGCTCTTTATTTCTAATCTAGGTCCCAATAAAGTTTTTTTGGAGGTGTTATATAATTCGGCGATCAATTCAATGTCAAATAAATTGTGAATGTTTATTTTCTTCGATACGTTACAACTTGTATCTGTAATTATATAGCCATTGTTATATAGCACGGTATATTTAGAATCATATGCTTTCATAAAAAACTCATCAATAGTTATTTCGATTTCGATTGAATTGTTAACGTCGTATGAATAATAATAATCGTTTTTTTCAAAATAGATTATATCATCAATGAAACCAAAAATAGTGCAATTATTTTGCGATCTAAATAAAAAACGATTGTTCCCATATTCATCTATTACATAATAATCATATTCATTGTTACCAAAGTGTGAATATATAAAATAATCATTGTTAATGTATTTTATAACATAATTATACTCGTTATTTGCAAGCACATTGTCAATATAATAACTTTTTCCTTTATAATAAAATTGATGATTGTTATAGTAGAGAAAATGGGGATTTTCGTCTATTTGTAATGCAATTTCACCAAGTTTGCTATCATAAAGAATGTGATCTATTAATAGTTTGAATGCAAAAATAAATACAATTACAAAATGGCAGCAAACAATAATAATAATTATCTTTTTAATCTTCATTTTTTCCCCTTTCTTTCTTAACTTATTATATGGTTTAATACTAATTTTGCCAATATAAAAATAGTTTTCTATCATAATGTCAATCTATGAGCAACACTTCAAAAAATAAAATATATTTTTTAAATTATATTAGTTTTATTCAATCATTATCTCTTTACATTAACATCAAACAATTCTTATACTAAAGTTCCAGCCTATAACAATTATTACACAGTACCAAATATCTAGTTTTTTTATTGTTTGTATATATGTCGAATTATAGCAATATTAATTTAGACATTTTCAAAATATCTTCTTGTATTAAAATTCGCATCATATTTCAATGATTTTATATCCGTATCGTCTAGCGCATTATACTTCGTTAAAATTTTCGCTATTTTATATCGACTATTTGAAGACAGGCCGTTTTTAAGAAAGTATTTCAAATCAATTAATAATCTCTTATCAAAATCTTTTCTATTACAATATTTAATTAAATCAGCCTCAACCTCAAACCAATTATCCAAATTGGTATAATTTATTCTTAACTTTAGTATTTTCTTATGAATATTTTCATATTTGTCTTTACTATAATTATTTAAAAACAATCTAACATAAAAACTATTGCTAAGCTTGTTTTTTCTCAATACAGACAATGCTTTTTTTGATTTTGTTTTTGTTAATACTTCATAAATTATACTTTTTTGTTCTTGAGTAGAATTGCTTACAATAGAGAACAGTTTTTTTATAATTTCAATATCTCTTTTTTTGCTATATAATATTACTTTCAATATATTAGTTTTTAATGAATTATCAATACTATCGTTATCCAACACAACTAATAATTTTTTAAAATCCTTGTTGTTGATTTTATTGATAATCAAAGGCAATTTTTTATTAAAAACAATATCATTAGAGATACACTCTAACAACGAATTAAAGTTATCAAATACCTCATTACTCATTCTATTAACACTACTGTTTTTATTACTTAATTTCAAATTATAATAATATTCAATATAAGACACATCTAAATTTGAATTTTTAAAATCAATATAATGTTGCTTTATTATTTTTTGAATAAAACCATTAATATTTAAATCAATAGTCAAAGATATTAATGAACATATGGATTTTTGTTCATTTTCTGTGAAAAAGCCCTTATCTAATACTTTAGTAAATAAACGTTCTAATTTTTTTTCATAATCATTGTTCTTATTCCGTTTTAAAATGAAATATAAATTGTTAACAAGATAATCAAAAGTATAATAATCTTCTATTTTTGTTCTTTTTATTTTACTCCACAAAAGACTTAAAAAGTATTTATCGTTATTATAAAAACTAACAAGTTCACACGAATACGAAGAACGATACTCATCTTCAAGTAAAAAAGCATAATTGTTTAAAAATATTTTTTTTACAGCTTTTAGATGATAATTAGTATTCCCTTTTTTCATCTCTAATATGCATTCGCCATGTCCTCTCTTTGCATGCCATAGAAATTCATCATTGTTCATTTATAATTTACCTCTTATTTAATTAAATTATAACAATAATAATACAATGATGTCAATATAAAATCAAAAACAGCACCACCATAAAGTGATGCTGTTTTATCATAATATTATTCTAAAATATTAGTAGTAATAAAATCTATTCCTAATCTAATTAGCTTATATGCTCTTTTCTTATCATTAACTGTCCATGCATTTACAACTTGACCCATGTTATGCCATTTATCAATAATATCTTGATTTAATAAATCCCATCTAGAATCAAGTCCTAAATTATATTTCTTACAAAAATCATATACTTCATCTTTATATTCAAAGATTAAAAATTGCATAGGCTGATTTGGAAGGATTTCTCTTGTGTAAATTAAAGGATTAGGATAGAAAGATATAAATATAACTTTATCCAAATATTCAAGTTTTTTTATTTCTTTTATTATTTCACTAACTTGTTCTTTTGTGAAATTTTCTTTATATTCAATGACACAATATTTATCATATTTCTTGCATATTTTAATATAATCACTCATTTTCACAATTTGGAAATAATCTTTCTTTTCCTTATCAATATCACAAACAAGTTTATATTCCAACAATTCTTGATAAGTGTGTTCATGAATATGAATATCAACTCCACCAACTCTTTTTAAATCCTCATCATGACATATTACATATATACCATCCTTAGTAGGATGGATATCACATTCACATCCAAAATAGCTTTTTCTATTACCTGCCGCAATAAAGGCAGCAGCTGTATTCTCTTTCTCTAGGCCTGATAGACCACGATGTGCAATTAATTCACACTGTTTTTTTCTAATTTTAATTGTATCCATATTATAAATTCTTCTTCATATCTGCAAAACTACATGCAATATTAAAACCAGCACCTAAATAAATATATCTAGCAGGATTATCTAAACCAGTAAAGAAAGTCATATATGTAGCACCATTCTTCTTTGATTCCATACATAATTTCGCAAATACACCAGTACCTAATCCCTTACCTCTAATCTTAGGTGAAACAGTAATACCATCTAAGTGACCTCTACCACTTTCTTCAGTATATATAGAACCAGTCCAACCACAAACTTTTCCGTGATCAGCAGCAACTACAAATGGATATGGCTTTTCTCTATTTAGATTATATTCAATTGAATACGCAAATCCAGGATTTCCATCTTGTCTAATTTCTTCCGCAAATTCTCTAACACCAAAGTGTTTATTAGGATCATATAATTCAACAGTTAAACCCTCTTTCGCATTTTCTTCCATTCTTAATCTTACTTTTTTAGGAAGTGAATATTCACTTAAATTAAGGTGGAAACCTTCATGAATACTATTAACATAATAACCATGATGATATAAAAAGATATAATATTCACTATTGATAACAACAGCAGGGCATCCAGGATGAAGATGCTTATCAGTATGAGGGATATACCATGGCCAATTAATAGGCGAAATAAATACAAGTCTAGATGAAGTTTTACCCATTTCTTTAAAATAGTTTTCAACTAAACTTAATAGTTTTGAACCAATTCCTTGTCTTCTATATTCTTTCTTTACAATAAATGTGTGAATATAGCCACTTGCTTTAGGATTATCTTTATCACTTTCTTTTACAACACCAGATGCAAAAGCAAGTAATTCGTCTCCTTCTACACATAAAAATGTTCCCTCTTTTTGAAATGATTTATTATCTAATAATCTAGCTCTAAATTGATCATAAGTGTGTTCCATATAGAAATTATCTTCTTTTTGAAAATCACAGAATAAATCATACATCTTTTTATCATACTTATTATTATATTGAATATATTCCATTGTCTCCTCCTATATATTCTTTACATAAGCTCTTCTTTTCTTATGTAATACATTATCAAAATTTTTCCAACAATTTATTATCTTATAATTATCTTCCAAGTTGTTTAAAGTTTCCGCGTATTCTAAATGATATTCCTTCAATTGTTTTTGAAGTTCGCCAATAAAGATTGTGCTAACTCCCTTACTTTCATATTCAGGAAGCACACCAATTAAACCCAAATCAACAACTTTAGGATGTTTAACAGATTTTAATATCCTAAAAATACAAGGTAAAGTTAAATGACCTTTAGATTTTTGTACAGCCTCACCAATTGATGGGAAAGATATCGCAAAGCATACTATTCTTTCATTTTCATCGCATATAACAGACACAAATCGCATATCAATGATTAATTTAAAATTAGATATCATTAAATC
>JAEEHM010000088.1 GCA_016280895.1 Bacillota bacterium | reverse complement strand
ATATGACAAAGTTTTATTTTATCCGTCATGGAGAAACTGATTTTACTTTAGCAGATACAAAGATATATAAGAATTGGGGTTTTAATATGCTTCCACTTTCAAATAAGGGAGTAGAACAAATTAAAGCTACAGCAAAAGATAAAAGGTTAAAAAGTGCTAAAATCATTGTTACATCACCATATGGAAGGGCTATGCATTCAGCTGCGATTATATCTAAAGAATTAGGGATTGATTTAGTTGTTGAAACAAACCTTCATGAGTGGGTAGCGAATATAGATTATAATTATATACCTGATGATGAGGCTAAAGAAAACCTTAAAGAATTCTTTAAAAATGATGGAGAAAAATCAAATGATCCAAAATATAATTATGAGACAGCGAATTCTATGAAAGATAGAGTATATTTAGTTTTAGAAAAATATAAGAATTATGGTGAGGTTATTATTGTTTGTCATGGCTTGCTAATGGAACGTTTCTTAGACGTTCGTGAAGTAGCTAATGGAGAAATAGTAGAATATATTTTAGAATAAGTTTTATCCTTTGGTGGTTAGCATCTAATGAATATTTAACAACTATTGGTGATGTTGTTATGTTATTATTTGTTATTTATATTTCTTAACGCGTATTAATGGTTGATGACGCATCCGACCGTTGAGAGTGTCTGTTGTCCTATCGAAGCTTAGTGCTCTAATCGAAATTATATTTACAAAATAAATTGGATCTTGCATTATTTTAATATCCATTTTATTTACTCTATATAGTTGACTAATAATCAACTATATGTTATAATTACTATATAAGATTGAGGCGAAAACATGAAGAGTATAATTGTTAAAGAAAAAGTCATTAATATTACAGGCTCAAGTGATGATGATTATGTATCATTAACGGATTTAGCTAGATTTTTAAACGAAGATGACCCTAGATATCCTATACAAAACTGGATGAGATTGAAAGATACTATTGACTTCATAGGCTTGTGGGAAATACTTAATAATGAAAATTTTAACCGCATCGAATTCGATACGTTTAAAATGGAATCTGGTAAAAATTCATTTGTTATGACTCCAACAAAATGGATAAGTAAGACTAATGCTATTGGTATTAAAACAAAAGCTGGAAAATATGGTGGAGGCACATTTGCTCATAGAGATATTGCTTTAGAATTTGCAAGTTGGATTTCACCAGAAGTTAAGTTATATATAATTAAAGAATTCCAAAGATTAAAAATAGAAGAAAGTGAACAACTTGAATGGCAAGGTAAAAGATTATTAACTAAAATTAATTATCTTATTCATACAGATGCTATCAAAACATATTTAATCCCAATTAATCTAACAGAAGAGCAAAAGTCATATATCTATGCAAGTGAAGCCGATATGCTTAATGTTGCACTTTTTGGTATGAGAGCAAAAGAATGGAAAGATAATAATCCTGATAAGAAAGGAAATATTCGAGATTATGCTTCAACTATCGAACTAGCAATTCTTTCAAATCTTGAATATCATAATTCATTATTAATTAAGGATGATATTAGTCAAAAAGAAAGACTAATTACTTTAAATAAAGAAGCCAATAGGGAAAAAGAATTATTTAATAAAAATAATGTGAAAAAAATAGAGGCTAAACATGAACAATAATTTTGGAGATAAAATTAAAAAAGTCAGACTCGATCATGGTATGAGTCAAGAGGAATTTGCTAAAGAACTTGGATATACATCTAAATCAACTGTTAATAAAATTGAAAAAGGTGTTAATGATATGAGTCAAGATAAGCTTGAATTATTAATAAAAAAATTTGATTTAGAGGTTAATGATCTATTTGATAAGTTATCTAAAGACATGGGTGCTAAAGTCATATCTGAAGATAGAACTGAAAGAGTAGAACTTACAGTTTTATGTTTGGTTGAAGATGGTAATAAAATACTACTTCAAAATAGAGTAAAAAAAGACTGGCAAGGATATACACTTCCAGGTGGACATGTTGAAAAGGATGAATCTTTTGTTGATGCAGTTATAAGAGAGATGAAAGAAGAAACAGGTTTAGACATTAAAAATCCTAAGCTTGTAGGTGTTAAACAATTTCCAATTGAATGTGGTAGATATGTTGTATTTTTATTTAAAACAAATGAATATTCAGGAAATCTACTATCTTCAAATGAAGGAAAAATGGAATGGGTAGAATATAAAGATATATCTAAAATTAAAACAGTTGATGATTTTGAAGAATTGTTGAAAGTATTTAATTCAAATGATTTAAGCGAATTTCAATATGTTGTTAAAGATGATGTTTGGAAAGTTGTTTTAAAATAATATTAAAAAATATTTCATAACTAGTGATACTCATAGTTTCTATAATGAGTTAATTGAAAAACTTAAGATAAAAGGCTTTAATTTAGATGATAAAGAACATATATTAGTTTTATGTGGTGACTTATTTGATAGAGGGTCCGATAGTTTAAAACTATATGATTTCATTAAATCATTACCTAAAGATAGAAGAATACTAATTAGGGGTAATCATGAATACTTATTTATAGAACTACTTTATAAAGATATACCGGATTATTATGATCATACCAATGGCACCGTTAAAACTTTAAATGATTTAACTAATAACAAATATTTTAATTGGCATGATTTAGTATTAGATAAAAAATTAAATGAAATTAAAAAATGGATATTATCTAATGAATGGATAGATTATTTTGAAACTAATAATTATATTTTTACCCATGCATTTATTCCATTGAATATTAGTCCTAATTCCCCAGCTAAACATATGTATAATGCTGATATTAGTTATTTATCATATAAGGATAATTGGAGAGATTCAACTGCAAAAGAATTTGAAAATGCTACATGGGGATGCCCGTGGGAGCTTGCCAAAGCAGGGCTAAATAAAACTGGAAAAACTATAGTATGTGGTCACTGGCATACATCTGATTTCTTTAATAATTTAAAGAATTTGAAAATCAAATATGATTTATATAAATCTAATCCTATATTTATATCTAAAAAATATAAACTTATAGGTCTAGATGCATGCACTGCTGCAACAAATAAGATAAATATTTTAGTGCTAAATGAAGATGAATTGTAAGCTGGTGACCTGTTATGCAAATGACATGTTCATATGCATTTTTTGCAATTAAGAGATTTAAATATAAATCTCTTTTTTAAATACTAATAAATTTATATTTGTAAATGTGAGTAAACTATGGTAGAATATACATAAAAAGAAGGTGAAATTATGAGAATTATCATTAAAGTTGGTTCTAATACCTTAGTAAAAGATAATCATAAGATTAATATTAATAATATTGATAAGATCATTAGTATCATTAATGATTTAAGGAATGATGGACATGAAGTGTTACTTGTTACTTCAGGTGCAGTTGCTTTTGGTATGAATAAGCTTAATCTAGATAAAAAACCAAAAGATATTTCTTTAAAACAAGCTTGTGCTGCCGTAGGACAAGTTTCATTAATGGCTACCTATGAAAATGAATGTGCTAAATATAATTTTTCATGTGCACAAATCTTATTATGTCAAGATGATTTTGAAAGTAGAGTTAGAATGCTGAATATGACTAACACTATTGAAGAATTATTTAAAAATAAGGTACTTCCGATTGTGAATGAAAATGATGCTTTAGCAGTTGAGGAAATCAAGGTTGGTGATAATGATACCTTATCTTCACAATTAGTACCAATGATAAATGCGAAAATATTGATTCTTGTTAGTGATATTGATGGATTATATGATAAGAATCCTAAAGAATATAAAGATGCTAAATTAATTGAAGTAGTAGAAGATATAAATCAAGATTTATATAAGATGGTTGGAGATAAGATTACATCATATGGTACTGGTGGTATGACTACTAAATTGAATGCGGCATCGATTGCGACAAATGCTGGTGCGAGAATGTATATTGTGTCTGAGAAGAATTTAGATAATATTAAAAATGCATGTGATGGAACATTTAAAGGAACTTTATTTAAAGAAAAAGAAAAAAGAATTGCAAGTAGAATGCATTGGCTCATCTTTAAAACAAAATCCAATGGTGATATAATTGTTGATGAAGGTGCCAAAGATGCAATTCTTAAACATACTAGCTTACTGCCAATTGGTATTGTTGATGTATATGGTGATTTCTTAAAGGATAGTGTTGTTTATATCAAAGATAAAGACAACAATATTTTAGCAAAGGGTATTACTAATTACAACAGTGAAGAAATTAAAGAAATAAAGGGACTTAAATTAAATGAAGTTAAGAAAATAATCAAGGGTAAAAGAAAAGAAGAAGTTATACATGCTTCTGATTTGATTATTTATGAGGGTGTTGATTATGATAAATTTAAATAAGGATTTATTAGATGTTAAAAAAGCATCTTATAAATTAGCATCAATTGATACTGATTTAAAAAATAAAATATTAGAAAATATTAGTTTATCTTTAATTAAAAATAAGAATAAAATAATAGATGCTAACAAGATAGATATTGATAATGCAATTAATAATAAATTAAAAGATGCTTTTATTGATAGATTAAGACTTGATGGAAAAAGGATTGATAATTTAAGTGAATCAATTAATTCTTTAATTAAATTAGAAGATCCTGTTGCTAAGATTATTAATAAATGGACTACTATTGATGGTATTGAAATTAAAAAAGTAAGTGTACCATTTGGGGTAATATGCGCGATATATGAGGCTAGACCTAATGTTACTGTCGATATTGCTGCAATGGCACTTAAAACATCTAATGCTTGTGTATTAAGAGGTGGAAAAGAAGCTTTTAATACTAATAAGTGTTTAGTAGAATTAATTAAATTAGAATTAAAGAAATATAATTTAAGTGATTGCGTATATTTAGTTAGTGATAATAGTCATGAACTTGTTGATGAATTACTTACTGCAAGAGGTTTAATTGATCTTGTTATTCCTCGGGGTGGTAAGGGTTTAATTGAATATGTTGTGAAAAACGCAAGTGTCCCTGTTATTGAAACTGGTGCTGGTACATGCCATGTTTATGTTCATCAAGATGCATCTTTCTATATGGCACTAAATATTATCGTGAATGCGAAGGTACAAAGACCTTCAGTATGTAATTCAATTGAATGTGTCTTAGTTGATGAAAAAATAAAAGATGAATTTTTACCATTACTCGCACAAACCTTATATGATTGTCGTGTTACATTAAAAGGTGATAAGGAAGTAAATAAAATTATTGATTGTGAATTGATTGAAAATGATGAAGAATATAAAATCGAATATAATGATTTAATTTTAAATATTAAAATAGTAAAAGACTATTTAGATGCAATCAATCATATCAATAATTATTCTACTCATCATAGTGATTGCGTAGTCACAAATAATAAGAAGGTAGCAGATACATTTTTGAAAAATGTTGATAGTGCCTGTGTATATCATAATGCGTCAACACGTTTCTCTGATGGTGGTTGTTTTGGCTTTGGTGCTGAGGTTGGTATTAGTACTCAAAAATTACATGCAAGAGGACCAATGGGACTTTTTGAACTTACTTCATATAAATATATAATTGAAGGTAATGGTGAGGTGAGAAAATAATGAAAAAATATAAATTAGGTTTTATTGGTTTGGGTAAGATGGGTTATGCTATCTTAAAAGGTGTTGTATCTAATAAGGTTTACAATGAAGAGGATATATGCTTCTTTGATATTAATGTAGATAACACTAATAATATAAGAAAAGAATATAAGATTGATTTATTAAAAGATGAAATTGATGTATTAAAAAATAGTGAAAAAGTAATCCTTGCAATTAAACCACAAAGCTTTAATGACTTCTTAGCAAAAGCAAAATCTAATAAATATGATTGCGTAATTATTTCAATTGCTGCTGGTATAAGAATTGAAAAAATAAAAGCAGCATTAGGTGATTTAAAATATATCAGATTGATGCCAAATACCCCAATGATGATTGGATATGGAACTGTAGGTATCACAAAATCTGATAATGTTGATGATAAAACATATGAAGATGTTAAGAAGATGTTTGAAAGCATTTCTAAATTAGTAGACGTAAGTGAAGATGAAATAGATATTGTGGTATCTGCAAGTGGTTCAATGCCAGCATATTTGTATACATTTGCGAAAGCATTTATTGAAGAAGCTGTTAATAAAGGCTTAAGTGAGGAAAAAGCGAAAGCTTTGGTGTGTGAAAGTATTATCGGTTCATGTCATATGATTACAGATTCTAATAAGGATATTGATACTTTAATTAAGGATGTTTGTAGTCCTAAAGGCACTACTCTTGCAGGGCTTAATGTATTAAAAGAAAATGATTTTGAAGAAATAATCAAGAAGTGTTTTGATGCTTGTTATGACAGAAGCATTGAATTAGGTAAATAAAATAGTATTATTACAAATTATAAAAATAATTACAAATTATAACAATGTATAAAAAAACATAGGGTTTTATAACAAATTATAAAAATTTCTTGCAATTATAAACTAGTGAAACGCACCCAAACCAAGCATATATGATTACTGGTGTGCGTGGCACAGGAAAAACTGTTTTTTGACTAAGCTTGCAAAAGAATTTGATAATAACAAGAATTGGATAGTTGTAGATTTAAAGAATACATTAAAAACAAAATATTATTTGATTAAAATGTATAGTGATAAGTATTTCATATGACTTGATTATTTATAAGTATTGTGCTATAATAATTTCATAAATGCAAAGATAAGAATATGATTAAAGTGATCAACAATTAAGAGACATAACGGTTGGTGTGAGTTATGAAGAATCATTTTAATTACTCTCTTGGAGCTGAACTTGAAAAAGAATTCCGTATGTCTGCGTTAAAGATTAATGAGAAAAACAATTATTTGTTTTTGAATTAAGGTGGTACCACGGAATATTCGTCCTTTATTAAAACATAAGTATTAAAATATCTATGTTTATAAAGGACTTTTTTATTTGGAGGAATTATGATTAATATTAGAGAAAATGAAGATTTACATGTTTTGAATCATAGCTGTGCGCATTTAATGGCACAGGCTGTTAAACATCTTTATCCACAAGCTAAGTTTTGGGTAGGACCTGTTATTGATGAAGGTTTCTATTATGATATGGATTTAGGTGATGCTTCTATTAAAGAAGAAGATTTTGAAAAAATTGAAAAAGAAATGAAGAAGATTTCTAAAGATGGTAAGAGAATTACAAGAATTGAACTTACTAAAGAAGAAGCTTTAGAAATGTTTAAGGATGATGAATACAAAATTGATTTAATCAATAATATGGAAGATGGAAATGTAATCACTGCATATAGACAAGGTGATTATACTGATTTATGTCGTGGTCCACATGTAGAAACAGTAAAAGAAATTAAATATTTCAAACTACTTAAAGCAAGTGGTGCTTATTATAAAGGCGATAGTAAAAATAAGATGCTACAACGTGTTTATGGTGTATGCTTCAGAAGCCAAGAAGATTTAGACAAGCACTTATATGAAATCGAAGAAGCTAAGAAGAGAGATCATCGTAAATTAGGTAAAGAGCTTGGCTTATTCATGCTTTCTGATTATGGCCCAGGACTACCATTCTGGCTACCTAATGGATATGTATTAAGAAGAGAACTTGAAGATTTCTGGTTACGTATTCATAAAAAATATGGTTATGTATTTGTAGACACTCCTATTATGTTAAATAGAGAATTGTGGGAAACTTCAGGACACTGGGATCATTATAAGGATGATATGTTTGTAGTTGAAGTCGAAGATGGAACTTATGCTATTAAACCTATGAACTGCCCTGGTGCTATTCAAGTTTATAATAATGATTTACATTCATATAAAGATTTACCAATGAGAATAGCTGAACTTGGTCATGTACATCGATATGAGGCAAGTGGCGCATTAAATGGTTTATTTAGAGTTAGAGGCTTTACTCAAGATGATGCTCATATTTTACTTAGAGAAGATCAAATTGGTGAAGAAGTATCTAATATCATTTCTTTATATGATAAGATTTATTCTGTATTTGGACTAAATTATGCTATTGAATTATCTACAAGACCTGAAGATAATTACATTGGTAATATTGAAACTTGGGATGCAGCTGAAGAAGCTTTAAAGAAAGCATGTTTAGCAACAGGCCATGATTTTAAGATTAATCCTGGTGATGGTGCATTCTATGGACCTAAGCTAGATTTCAAACTTCGTGATTCACTAAATCGTATCTGGCAATGTGGTACCATCCAATTAGATATGCAACTTCCTGGTAGATTTAATTGTACATACATCGATAAGAATGGTGAAAAGGTAACACCTATTATGATTCACCGTGCATGCTTTGGTTCACTAGAACGTTTCATTGGTATTATCACTGAAAATTATGCTGGTGCCTTCCCAACATGGTTATCACCAGTTCAAGTTAAGATCTTACCAGTTAATAATCAATATCACTTAGAATACGCAAAGAAGATTTTAAGTGAACTTGATGATTTAGGTATTAGAGTTGAACTTGATGATCGTGAAGAAAAATTAGGTTATCGTATGAGAGAAGCACAAACTAAGAAGATTCCTTATCAATTAGTAATTGGTGATAAAGAAGTTGAAGCTAATGCGTTAAATGTAAGAAAGTTTGGTTCAAATGAATCTAATTCAATGAGTGTAGAAGATTTTGAAAAGATGATCTTACTTGAAATTAAGAATTTAAAATAAATACGGAGGTCGAATGAATAGTAATCTTAATGATGAAAAAGTAAAAGATGAAGCTTATTTATTTCCAAGATTAAAAGATAAATATGTTTACTTGATTGCTTTTTTCGCAGGTCTTATTGTACTTACAATTGGTTCTATATTATTCATTGGACCTTTTGTAGTATATACGAATGCTTTCAGTGGAAGCTCAATAGAAGAAATAATTGAAAACTTTCAAAAATTGCTAATAGAATATCAGGGCGTACTGATGTTAATTTCAGAGGTTGTTGGTATTGGCTGTGCTGTCTTAGTATTTAGAAAAATATTTGTAGATGATTTCAAGAAAATAAAGAAACACTATTTACGTTTTATTCTATCAGTAATAGGTGGGATGTTAGCCATCTATTTATTGAGTGAATTATTTGGATGGCTACAAATTAAATTAAATATCAGTGGTACTTCCGAAAACCAAGAAGTCATAGAAACAATACTAACAGGTAAGGCTAAATGGTTTATGATTTTATCTGTTGCTGTTGGTGCTCCGGTATTTGAAGAATTGATTTTTAGAAAATTCTTATATGGATATTTATCGAGAACTAAATTACATATAATATTAAATGTCGCAATTACTACCTTTGTGTTTGCGTTTATCCACTGTACATCGGAAAATTTTGCATCTTGGACTGCTTATTTCTTTTTAGCTAATTATTTATGCTTATCTTTATCTTTAACACTTCCATATGTTATTTCAAAAGAAAATATATATGTATCAATTTTAGTTCATATGTTTAATAACATATTATCTTTGATTATGTTTTATGGAGTATTCAATGTGGCTATTTGGTAAAAAGAAGAAATATTTTAAAAGAATAGAAATAGCAGAGAATTTAAGAAAAGAAGGTAAATTAGAAGAAGCTATTAATGCGTATTTAGATGCTTTTGAAGATATTATTAATGTAAAGGATTATTTTAATTTAGCTTGCATTTATATTGATTTAAAAGAATATGATAAAGCAATTCATATTTTTGAAGATATCGTGAATGAAATAAAAAATAAAAATGATGCAGTACTTGCTGATGTTTATTTTGGATTAGGTTTATGTCATGATAATTTATGCCAAAAGGAACTTGCAATTGAAAATTATGAATCAGCAATTAAATATGGTTATAATAATCCTGATTGTTACTACTTTTTAGCTTATCTTTATGATGAAGAAGAAAAGGATAAAGATTCTTTTGAAACTAAAAGAGCAATTGAATGTTTAGAAACAGCAATCAACATAGCACCTAATTATGTATATAGCTATGTATGTTTAGGAAACATCTATGCAAGATGTGAAGATAATGAAAAGGCACTTAAGTGCTTCCTCAAATCTTTAGAATTGGATAAGGATAATGTAACAAATTCTAATTATAATGTTGCTGTTACATATGATGTTTTAGGTAAGAAGGAAGAAGCGTTAAAATATTATTTAGAAGAATTAAAAGCGCCAAATCCTTTTAAGGCTGTCTATTATAATTTGGGTATCCTTTATAAGGATATGAAGAAATATGATGAAAGCTTGCAATATTATTTGAAAGCAATCGAGCTTGATAAAGAAGATTTTAATGCTTGGTATAATCTTGCTTGTTTATATGCATTAAGGAATGATTTTGATAATGCGTTTTCTTGTTTGACATACATTAAATATAATAAGAAAAAGTATTTAGAAAGTACTAAAACTGATGATGAATTAGTTGAACTGAGAAAAGATAAAAGATACGAAGAATTATTTAGATAAAAATGCTACCTAATGGTAGTATTTTTTATTGATATAATTATCAAAAAGTGATAAAATTAACACATAGGAAAAGAGGTAAAATATGAGAAAAGGAATTTATTTATTAATTGGATGTGCATTTCTTGTTTTATCGTTTTTTGTTAGTGCGTGTGCACATAAACATGAAAGTGATGGTACATGGTCAAGTGATGAAGAATATCATTTCCATGTATGTAGTTCATGTGGTGAAACAATGGATAAGGAAGCACATGTTTGGGATGAGGGACTAGAACTTAGTAAGCCTACTGAATATAAAGACGGCTTAAGTTTATTTACTTGTACTGTATGTGGATATGAAAAAGAAATGGTAGTTCCTAAACTTGAACATGTTCATTCATTATTAAATGAGTATGAAAGTGATATTGAACACCATTGGAAGACTTGTCAAAGATGCTTTGAAGAGGTTGGTAAAGAAAAGCATACTTGGGATGAAGGCCTTAAAAAGATAGAAGATGATATTACATCTATCACTTATACATGTACTGTATGTGGCCATCAAAAGACTGAAATTGAAGGTTTAGATGTTAAAGATAATGTGTTAGATTATGCATCTAATGTAGTAACATCTGATACTATTGATATCTTACCATCAATGATTGGTGATAAAACATATCAATGGGAAAGTAGTAATGATAAACTTTATCATATTGATGGTTTAAAAGGATCTGCAGTGATGCGATATCAAACTCATAAGAGCCAAACAATCACAATTACTGTAACAGAATATGATAATGGTGCATCTCATACTTATAGTAAAGAAATTAAAATTGCGCCTGTTACTTTTAGAGAAATGACAAATCCAAAAGCTGTTTATTTCTCAGTTGGTTCGCAATCTAATTATCGTAATTATAGTGAAAGATATAAGACTGAAGGTACTTTATTTAGCCAAAAATTTAAAGATAATATGGATATGATCTATTATGCCTTTGCGACTCCATATGCAGATGGAAGCGTTGGTTTAAGTGATACAGTTTTACCTGAAGTTATGGAACTTAAAAATTCTGGTATTAGAGTTTTAATGGTTATTGGTGGTGTTAGTTCTGATAATTTAAAGGCTTTAACTGTGCTTTCTAATCAAGATGATACAAGAGCTAAGCTTGTAAATAGCATTCTAGCACTTGTTGAAAAATATAATTTTGATGGAGTTGATATGGACTGGGAATATCCAGGTACATCTGGACTTGATGGTTATACAACAGAAATCGATAAAGTAAATTTGAATAAATTAATGAGAGATTTACGAGAAGGCTTAGATAACATGCAAGAAGAAGGTGGTTCTCCTTATATCTTATCTGCAGCTATTCCTGCAACTAGCTGGGGTAGTGCTAGATATCAATTTAAAAAGACTTCGAAAATTGGTGGATTAAATGATTACTGTGATTATGTAAATATGATGAGTTATGATTCTAATAGTGAAAGTTTCTGTACTCATTTGGCTCCTGTTTATCCATCAGCTCAATCATATGATTTCAAATTTGGTGTTGTATACGGCACAAAGACATTTACATCAGCTGGCCTAGATATGAATAAGATTATTTTAGGTGCTGCTTGCTATGGAAAAGCATATAAGGTATCAGGTACTATTTCTGGTACTTATCCTGCACTTAATAATAGTGGTAGTCTTACTAAAATTGATGGTATAGATGGTTCATTTGCGAGTGGTACTGTATATTACAGTGCGATTGTGAAACTACAAAGTCAAGGTGGTTGGAAGCAATATATCGAAATGAACAATGGTAATATGGTTGGTGCATATCTATTTAACGAAAGTAAGAAAATATATATTACTTATGATAGCTATGAAACTGTAAAAGCAAAATGCGATTACGCTAAAGCAAATGGTATGGGTGTCATGGCCTGGGCATATGGTGAAGACTCTACTGATGTAATCGTAAATACTATTTGCGATAATCTATAAACTTAGGAATTATATTCCTAAGTTTTTTTCTTGAAAAAATATCTTTATTAGTTTATAATATTGATATATTATAGGAAGTAAAAATATGAAAGAAGTAAATGTTGTCGGTGCTGGTCTTGCTGGTAGTGAGGCTACATATCAATTAATAAAAAGAGGAATTAAGGTAAATTTGTATGAAATGCGTGGTAGTGGTAAATCTACTCCTGCTCATAAAACTGATCTTTTTTCTGAACTTATTTGTAGCAACAGCTTACGTGCTAAAGCTATCACTAATGCAATTGGTTTATTAAAAGAAGAAATGATTAGAATTGATTCTCTAATTATGAAGGCTGCCCTTTTAAATGAAGTAGAAGCTGGTGGAGCTTTAGCAGTTGACAGAATAGGTTTTGCGAAATATATTACAGATTATTTAAAAAATCATCCTCTTGTTAATTTTATTAATGAGGAAGTTGATAAGATACCAGAAGGCCCTACTATTATTGCATCTGGTCCGCTTACTAGTGATAAATTGAGCGCTGATATCAAGAGGCTATTTGATGGTGATTATTTATATTTCTTTGATGCTGTAGCACCAATTGTGAGAGAAGATAGTATCAATAAAGATATCGCATATTTAAAATCAAGATATGATAAGGGTGAAGCATCATATTATAATTGTCCGATGAACAAGGAAGAATTTGAAAAATTTTATGATTTTTTAATACATGCAGAATGTGCTGAAGATCATGATTTTGAAATGAAGGTATTTGAAGGTTGCATGGCGATTGAAGAAATGGCAAAAAGAGGTAAGGAAACCTTGCTTTTTGGTCCAATGAAACCGGTAGGATTAAGAAATCCTAATACAGGTGAAAGACCTTATGCAGTTGTGCAATTGCGACAAGATGATGCTGCCAAAACAATGTACAACATTGTCGGTTTTCAAACTCATCTCAAATGGGGTGAACAAAAGAAACTTCTTGAACTAATACCAGGTTTGGAAAGCGGGGAAATAGTTAGATATGGAGTAATGCATCGAAATACTTACCTACATTCACCAGGACTATTAAATAAATATTATCAAGTAATTAAAAGAGAAGATTTATTCTTTGCGGGTCAAATGACTGGAGTTGAAGGATATTTAGAAAGTGCATCAAGTGGAATGGTAGCTGGTATTAATATGGCAAGAATGTTGGAAGGAAAAGAATTAATTGATTTTACTAGGTGTACATCAATTGGTTCTTTACAAAATTATATTAGTATTTACAATAATGATTTTGTACCAATGAATGCGAATTTCTGCTTGTTTGAAAGTTTAGATGATAAAATAGTGAATGAATATATGAAAGAAAATAATATCAAAAGAGCTAAGAAATTAGATCGAAAAACAATGTATGCAGATAGATCTTTAAAGCTAATTGATGATATTGTAAGTAAGGGTATTTAATATGACACAAGATGAATTAATTGAAAAGTTTTTAGATTATATCAGTGTTGAAAAGAATTATTCTGAATATACTATTTCTAATTATAAGAATGATATTGTTGAATTTAAAGAATATCTTGAAAGAGAAAAATTTGGAACACTTGATAAAATAGAAGTTAATAATGCAGCAAGATATTATCTTTCATATCTAAATGGTAAGAAATTAAGAACAAGATCTGTTGCTAGAAAAATGAGTAGTTTGAGATCTTTTTATCGTTTTTTAATCAATGAAGGTATTGTGGAAGTGAATATATTTTCAGAAATATCTTCTCCTAAATTAGAAAAGATTTTACCTAAATTTTTATATGAAGAAGAAATAAATGAGATGTTTAATAGTATAAACACAGATACATTGCTTGGTAAAAGAGATTACGCAATTTTAGAATTTATGTATGGTACAGGTGTGCGTGTTAGTGAATTATGTAGCATTGAAATTGATGATATTGATTATGTGAATAAGCAAGTAATTGTGCTTGGAAAGGGTAATAAAGAAAGATATTTACCACTACATGATTTGATTATTGATGCCTTAGAAATATATGTGAATGAGGCGAGATTAGAACTACAAATTAGAAATAAAAAGTCGATTAGTAATAAACTATTTTTGAATCATCATGGTAATGAATTGACACCAAGGGGAGTTAGAGTAATCCTTGAAAATATTGTGAAGAAGACAAGTGATAATTTTCATATTAGTCCCCATATGTTACGTCATTCCTTTGCGTCTTCAATGTTGAATGCTGGTGCTGATTTAGTGACTGTCCAAGAATTGTTGGGGCATGAGAATTTATCTACTACACAAATTTATACTCATATCTCTAAAGAACAGATCAAGAAGGAATATATGGAGAAATTCCCAAGGGCTAAAAGGGATGAATAATAGGAAATAATTAATTAGATAAAATAGTTGAGTTTTATGTTTATAAACTCAACTTTTTTAAAATTTAAAAAAAATATAGATTTTTTTGAAAAGATGTGATATAATATATAAGGCTATAAGTATGAGTACTTTATAGTAATTCACACATCCAGAGAGGATATCGTTGAGTACATTTATATGGTGCGTTATCTGAGGACATGGGTGGAGGATAAAAACAAAATATAAAAAACGGAGGATTTAAAAAATTATGGCTGTTGTAAGTAAGAAAACTTTACTAGAAGCTGGCGTTCATTTCGGTCACAATACTCGCCGTTGGAACCCTAAAATGAAAGAGTATATCTATGAAGAAAGAAATGGTATTTATATCATTGATTTAACAAAAACTGAACAATTATTAGATGATGCTTATAAGGCGTTATATGTAATTGCGCAAAATGGTGGTACTGTACTTTTTGTTGGTACTAGAAAACAAACACAAGATGTTATCAAAGAAGAAGCAATTAGAGCTGGTATGTATTATGTAGACCAAAGATGGTTAGGTGGTACATTAACTAACTTTAAGACTATTAAGAAATCAATCGCTAAACTTTATAAGATTGAAGCTATGGAAGAAGAAGGAACATTTGATGTTCTTCCTAAGAAAGAAGTTGCTATTCTTAAGAAAGATAAAGAAAAATTAGAAAAATATTTCGGTGGAATTAAAGAAATGAAGGGTATCCCTCAAGCACTTGTTGTTGTAGACCCTAAAACAGAACACAATGCAATCGCAGAAGCAAGAAGATTAAATATTCCTGTATTTGGTCTTGTTGATACAAACTGTGATCCAGATGATGTTGATTATGTAATTCCTGCAAATGACGATGCAATTAGATCAGTTAAATTAATTGTTGCTACACTAGCTAATGCAGTTGTTGAAGCTAATGGTGGAACTCCAATTGAAATCGTATTTACTGATGAACCAGTTGCTGAAGAACCAAAACCTCGTAAAGAAAGAGAATTCAAAGGTAAAGGTCAAAAACGTCAAAGAGGCGAAAGAAAAGATAGAGAAGATAAACCTTATAGAATCAAAAAAGAAAATAAGGTAGAAGAACAAGCTGCTGATGAAGAAACTCAAACTTCTGACGAAGTACAAACTTCTGAAGAAGTTCAAGAAGTTAAGGAAGAAGCTGTAGAAGCACAAACTTCTAACGAAGTACAAACTTCTGAAGAAGTTAAAGAAGAAGCTTAAGAATATTACTAGGAGGAAATAATTATGATTACTGCTCAACAAGTAAAAGAGTTACGTGAAATGACTGGTGCTGGCATGATGGATTGCAAGAAAGCATTAGTTGAAACAGATGGTAATATGGATGAAGCTGTAAAATGGCTTCGTGAAAAAGGTATCAGCAAAGCTGCTAAGAAATCTACAAGAATTGCTGCTGAAGGCGTTTGTGCTTTCAAAATTAAAGGCAACAATGCTGTAACATTTGAAGTTAACAGTGAAACAGATTTCGTTGCTAAAAACCCTAAATTCATTGAATTAGTTGATCAAATTGGAACTGCTTTAGTTGAAAGTGGTGCTAAGAATGATGAAGAAGCTAATGAAGCTACATTCGAAGGAACAAAAGTTAGTGATTTAATTATTAATGCTACTGCTACAATTGGTGAAAAGATTTCACTTAGAAGAGTTGAAGCTTACACAAAGACTGATACACAAGTATTTGGTGCTTATTCACATATGGGTGGAAAGATTGTTGCTTTATCTATTCTTGATGGTAACAATGAAGAATGTGCTAAAGATGTATGTATGCATGTTGCTGCTATGAGCCCTAAATTCTTAAGTAGAGATGATGTTGATCCAGAATATATCGCATCTGAAACTGAAATCTTAAAGCAAGAAGCTTTAAATGAAGGCAAACCTGCTGCAATTGTTGATAAGATGGTTGTTGGTAGATTACAAAAGTCTTTAAAAGAAGTTTGTTTATTAGAACAAGCATTCGTTAAAGATCCTGATCAAACTGTTGCACAATATGTAAGTAGCAAGAACTGTGCTGTTGTTTCTTACACTCGTATTGCAGTTGGTGAAGGTATCGAAAAGAGAAAAGATGACTTTGCTGCAGAAGTTATGGCTGCTGCTGGTTTAGCAAAATAAATAAATAGGCACAGATGTGCCTATTTTTTGTTATAAAAAAGATAGGAGAAACTATGAGAAGAATTATTCTAAAGATCAGCGGTGAAGCTTTATCAGATGGTAATAAAAATATATCAATTGAAAAAGTTAATAACATCGCTAAAGAAATTAAAGCTTTACATGATTTAAATGTTGTAGACATTGGTATTATCTGTGGTGCTGGTAACATTTGGCGTGGCAGAGATGCTATGGAAAACGGAATGGATAGAACAAACGCTGATTATATGGGAATGCTTGGAACAATTCTAAATTGTATGGCACTTCAAAATTCATTAGAAAAATTAGGATTACAAACACGTGTTTTAACATCACTTAGTATTCCACAAATAGCTGAACCTTATATCAGAAGAAAAGCTGATTCACACATGAACAAAGGCATCATTTGTATATTTGGTGGTGGTACTGGAAATCCATATTTCTCAACTGATACTACTGCAGCACTAAGAGCTTCTGAACTTGGCTGTGACACTATTCTAATGGCTAAGAATGGCACTGATGGTGTATATGATAAAGACCCAAGAAAATATAAAGATGCTAAGAGATATACAAAATTATCACATGCTGAAGTAATTAATAAAAAATTGCAAGTTATGGATTTAACTGCTGCAACATTATGCATGGAAAATGACATTGATATTTTAGTATTCGATATGAATAAGGCTGGAAATATCGCAAAAGCTATTCAAGATCCATCAATTGGAACTTTAGTAACAAATAAATAGGAGGAGTATAATATGCCACAATCTGTATTAAATAGCGGCGAAGAAAAAATGAAGAAGGTAATTGAAGCCTTCAAAAGAGAATTACAAACTGTAAAAACTGGTAGAGCTAATCCAAATATCATTAATCATATTAAGGTTAATTATTATGGATCAGAAATGCCAATTAACCAAATTGCGTCAATTAGTTGTCCTGAAGCTACAATATTAATGATTAAACCATATGATAAATCAATATTAAGAGATTTAGAAAAAGCTATTCAATTAAGTGATTTACATATGATGCCACAAAATGATGGACAAGTATTACGTTTAATCTTCCCACCACTAACAGAAGAAACTAAGAAGAAATTAGCTAAGGAAGTTAAGGCTAGTGCTGAAAATATGAAGGTTGGTGTAAGAAGTGCTAGACGTGATATCAATGAAGAATTAAAAGCTTTAGAAAAAGAATCTTTAATTAGTGAAGATGAATTAGAAGAATATCAAGATAAGAGTCAAGAATTGACTGATAAATACATTAAAATGTTGGATGATTTAGCTAAAGAAAAAGAAGCACAAATCATGGAAATTTAATGATATAGATTGTGAACAAGAAGTCTTGTTTACAATCTTTTTTTTATTTTTTTAAATAGTATAAAAAAGTAAATGAAAATATATGAAAACGTTGACATTTTTATAAAATGATGTTAAAATATAATCACTAGATAGGTGGTCTTGATTTAGTCTATTAAGGAACAAAAAATTTTTAATAGGAGAAAAGAAAATGAAATTAAGAAAGTTATTAGTT